>JAYVTP010000269.1:0-16553 GCA_043788685.1 Pseudolysobacter sp.
TCGCCCCAGTCAAGCAGTTGAAATGCCGTCTGCAACAGATGGTAACCATCAGCGCGTTGGCCAACGATATGCAAGAACAGATTGAGCTTGGCGGGCGCCGGCCAAGTGCTCCAACCGGCTTGATCGTTCCTCGGTGTGGATGACATGCGACGTTTTTACGGATCGACCGACCAGCGCTCGATCACCATGCGCACGCGATACGGCGGCTTGGCGGCGAACACCTTACGCGGCAATGGCGGGCTCAGCGTATCGAAATATTCCTTGTATTCGACGGTCCAGCCGGACTGCTGCAATACCGCCGGCAAGGCATGATCGTTGTAGCTGATTTGCGCCTTGGTTTGCGACGCGATTTTGTCTTGTGGCGCACGCAACGCACGCACCCACGCCGTGAGCTCGTGCAGGGGTACGATCCAGCCCACCTTGTCGCGCAACAATTCGGCCGGATCCGTGCCGAGAAGCGGTATCGCCTCGACACCTTCGAGGATTGCCTCGTGCGCATCGCCATGCAGATGCCAGGTTTTGCCGGTGACCGGCGCGTGCACGGTGAAATCGTAGCGATCACCTTGCTGCTGCCATTCGAGCTCGCCGCTGCCGCCGTCATCGCCGTTGGATACCGCGATGCGCGCCTTGAGCGTCCAGTTCGATTGCGCGCCCAGCGCCGCTTCACGCGCTGCTTGCGCTTGCGCCAGATTGCTGTCCTCGCGCAAACGCACCGGCGCGCACGCGGCCAGCGTGAGCGCCGCCAAAACGACCAGCCACGATGCGGCATTTCGCACCAAACTCGCGCCAGAATTCATGCGCCGAGCCTTTGCTTGGTTTCGAGCAGCGACTTGTTCTTGCCGTCCTGCTTGCCGCCCTCTGCCCAGACCTTGCGCGCCTCGTCTTTGTTGCCGGAGATCCACAATACCTCGCCGAAATGCGCGGCGATTTCCGCATCCGGCTGGCGCTCGAACGCACGCCGCAGACTTTTCACCGCGTCATTCAAATTGCCGAGCCGATATTGCACCCAGCCGAGGCTATCAATGATCGCCGGATCGTCCGGTTTCAGGCTCAGCGCTTTCTGGATCAGGCCGAGCGCTTCATCCTTGTGTTCGGTGCGATCCGCCAGCGTGTAGCCGAGTGCATTCAGCGCATCCGCATCGTTGGGTTTCAGCTCGACCACACGACGCAGATCCTTCTCCGCATTCGCGGTTTGATTGAGTTCTTCACTCAGCAACGCGCGACCGTACAACAGCCGCGTATCGTCCGGCAGCGCCTTGAGTCCACGCGTATATGCATCAACCGCCTGCGGGCGACGATCCTGATGATTCAGCAATTCGGCTTCGAGCTGGAACGCCTCGCCGAGCGCCTTGCGATCATCCCCGGCGCGCGCCTGAATCGTATGCACCAGCTCCAGCGCATCCGTACCCTTGCCTTGTTGATCGAGCAGGATCGCGATGCGCGTTTGTGCATCGAAATAATGATCGTCTTCCTCATCGATCTGCGCATACCAGCGCTGCGCCTCGGGCTTGAGTTCGAGCAGTTCGGCGAGCTGGCCGAGCAAGGTCAGCCGCTCGCTCGGGCGGGGCGCGGGCAAGGCCTCGATTTCCTTGTACAAGGCTTCGATCAGTTCTTTGTCGCTGGCGCGTGCAGCGTAGGCGGCACGCGCGGAATAGATCAGATCATCCTGCGGACCTCGCGACAACAAACGCGCAGCCTCAGCATTTTCGCCCATGTCGCTGAGCAGCTTGGCGTAGCCGATACGCAGACGCGGATTTTTCGCATCGTGTTGCAGCGATTCGGCATACAGGGTTTTGGCGCGCTTCTGATCCCCCGCACGCAACGCCAGCTGTGCCGCCCATGCATACGCTTCGCTAGTATGAAAACGCGTGACGGCTTGGTCGGCGAGTTGCGACGACAGCGCAGCACGATCCAGCTTCAATGCAAGCTGGCTGATCGCGATCCAGATCTCGCCCTGCGTGCCGAGCTGTTCGGGCGTGGCGAGGCGCTGCAAAAGATCACCGCTGAGTTTTTTGTCCGGCGCACTGAGCAACGTCAGGCCCACCGCCTGCCAGCCTTTTGCATCGGGATGCAACCGCACCAGTTCGAGCAAACTCGCATACGCCGCATCACTGTGGCCGGCGACCAGATCGAGCGTTGCGCGCGCCTGCAAAATGCCCGCGTCGTTCGGACTCAAAACCTGCCAACGCGAGAGTGCCTGATTGGCACGATCCCAATGTTTGCCGGCCAACGCCACCTGGGTTGCCTGCGCGGCGACCGCCGGATCATTGCTGATCAGAGCGGCGTCGAGATAACCGCTGCCAGCCGTATCGACATCACCGTGGCTCAACGCAAATTCGGCGCTCATGAGTTTGAGCAGCACATCCTGATCGGGCGATTGCGCCGGCACCTGCAGATGTATCAGCGGCTCACTGGCGTTCGGCGAATGTTTCGATGTTGCGGGCAATGTGGCGCACGCGCTGAGCATCGTCGCCGCAACGATGCCAGCGCCGAACAGGCGGCGCGCCAATGCAGACGAGCTGGAAATCCAAACCAATGTTTTCATTTTCGAAAAATCTCTTGACGTCTGACTCGATGACATTTGCTACGCAAACAGGCTGAAAGCAAGCCTAGAAACCACCTCGCGCATGAAGCGAAGTGCCAAAATAAGTGACGAAACCAGCTGCGGCGAAGGCGACGACATAGAGAAAAACAATACCCACGCATGCCAGATAGTTTTGTCGCGCCCGAAACCAGAAATAGAGGCGATGCAAGCGTTCCCAAGCAGCGAGCATGCCCATCCACGCTGGAAATGCCGCCAATGTCGTCAGACCGAATGCCAACATCACCAGCGTCACAGCTGAAAAAACCGCTACCGCCCAAAGAATCTTTTTTGCTTCGCCAGTCACATCGACATTCAAAGGAGCACGGGTGTTCATTCGCAACTACGTCCTTGGGTTGTTCTGCGTCAACAAACATTTACGCAGCGCTACGCAAATCACCGTCTCACTTGATCTTGCCCGGTCGCGCCCGCAAAATTGCAGGCTTGAACCTCACATCCCGCCATCATCGCGTGCGCTTTTATCCTTGCACCATCAACGTTTTTGACCGCTAGCTTAGCCGATTTCTGCCACTGCGGCCTCACCCTTTATGGCTTTGATTGCCCTCGGACTCAACCACCTGACCGCGCCGCTGGATCTGCGCGAGCAGGTGGCGTTCGCGCCGGAAAACACCACCGACGCATTGTCCGATCTGGTCCGTCAGCCCGGCGTGAGTGAAGCGTTGATCCTCTCCACCTGCAATCGCACCGAGCTGTATTGCACGGTCGAGAGCGGCGCCGAAACCACACCGCAGCGCTGGTTGCTCGCGCATCACGGCTTAGGCACGCGCAAGCTCGATGAGTTCCTTTATCGCCACGATGAAAACGCCGCGGTACGACATCTTTTTCGCGTCGCCACCGGATTGGATTCGATGGTGCTCGGCGAGCCGCAAATCCTCGGCCAAGTCAAGGATGCGTACCAGATGGCGCGCACCGCACACACTCTCGGCACGCCGATGGAACGCCTGTTGCAGCAGACGTTCGCCGTGGCCAAGCGCGTGCGCAGCGATACCCGCATCGGCGCGAATACCGTGTCGGTCGCCTACACCGCGGTGCGGCTGGCCGAACGCGTATTCACCGATCTCAAGCAAGCGTGCGTGTTGTTGATCGGCGCCGGCGAAACGATCGAACTGGCCGCGCGGCATCTGTTTGACGCACCCGCGCGCCGGCTGATCGTCGCCAATCGCACGCTTGAACATGCGCAGACACTGGCGAGCCGATTCTCCGGCTACGCCATCGCGCTCGATGATTTGCCGCAACACCTGGCCGAAGCCGATATCGTGATTTCGTCCACCGCGAGTCGCGAGCCGATACTCACGCGCAAGATGGTGGCCGATGCGATTCGTACGCGCCGGCACAAGCCGATGTTTCTGGTCGACATCGCCGTGCCGCGCGATATCGAGGCCGAGGTCGCCAAACTCGACGACGTATTTCTCTACACCATCGACGATCTGCGCGATGTCATCAACGAAAACATGCAAGGTCGTCAGCAGGCCGCGCGCGAAGCTGAAACCATCATCGATCTGCAAGTGGAGCGTTATTCGGCGTGGCGCCGCACGCTGGATGTGCGCAATCCGATTCTGCCATTGCGCGCGGCTGCCGAAGCGCAACGCGACGAAGTCTTGAACAAGGCGCGGCAGTTGCTAAGCGCCGGACGCACACCGGAGCAGGCGCTGGAATTTCTCGCCCACACCCTCACCAACAAATTGCTGCACACACCGAGCGCCAACCTGCGCGAGGCGGCGCTGCGCGGCGATCACGATCTGCTGCTCGCCGCCGAACGCCTGTACGATGCCAGCGCCAGCAAGCACGACATTCCGGACAAGGACGCATGACGCCATCGATTCGCCGCAAGCTCGAGCAACTGTCCGAGCGCCATCAGGAAGTCGCGATGCTGCTCGCGCAACCGGATGCGCTCAGCGACCAAAATCGTTTTCGTACGCTGTCGAAGGAATATGCGCAGCTCGAACCGGTTTCCGCGGCGCTCGCCAATTACAATGCGCTGACGCAATCGCTCGACGCTGCACAGGCCATGCTGAAAGACCCCGAGATGCGCGATCTGGCGGTCGAGGAAATCGCCGAACTCGAAACCACACGTACACAACTCGATCGCGATCTGAACTTGCTGCTGCTGCCGAAAGATCCGCGCGACGATGCCAACATCTTTCTCGAAGTACGTGCGGGCACAGGCGGCGATGAAGCGGCAATTTTTGCCGGCGACCTGTTCCGCATGTACGCGCGTTACGCCGAGCGCCGCCGCTGGACGCTGGAAATCCTGAGCCAGAGCGGCGGCGAGCACGGCGGCTACAAGGAAATCATCGCGCGTGTTGAAGGCCGTGGTGCGTTCTCGCAGTTGAAGTTCGAATCCGGCACACATCGTGTGCAACGCGTGCCCGAAACCGAAGCGCAGGGCCGCATCCATACCTCGGCTGCAACCGTTGCGATCCTGCCCGAGCTTGATGAAATCGACGAAATCGAAATCAATCCAGCCGATCTTAAAACCGATACGTTTCGCGCCAGCGGTGCGGGCGGCCAGCACGTCAACAAGACCGATTCGGCGATCCGCATCACGCATATCCCGACCGGCACCGTGGTCGAATGCCAGGACGAGCGCAGCCAGCACAAGAATCGTGCACGCGCGATGTCGTTGCTGAAGGCGCGATTGCTCGACGAACAGCGCGGCAAGCAGAATGCGGAGCAGGCCGAATCGCGCCGATTGCAGGTCGGTTCCGGCGACCGCAGCCAGCGCATCCGCACCTACAATTTCCCGCAAGGCCGCGTCACCGATCATCGTATCAATCTGACTTTGTATCGCCTGCCGGAAATCATCCAGGGCGATCTCGATGCGGTGATCGAACCGCTCACGCAAGAGTTCCAAGCCGATCAGCTCAAGGCGTTGACGCTGGACTGAAACCTGTGAATAGTCTTGGAAAAAAATGGTGTAACAGTTATACCAGCGTAGTGATGCTATCGCTCGATACCCGTAACCAAAGGGATAGGTCCAAGCCAGAAGAGTGATCAACAACTCGCATCACATTAGGAATCGGGGAAAAATCTCGCGCAGGATGCAGCAATTGCTCTGTCAATGCTTGAAGATATGTTTTAATCCAGCTTCGACGCAGCCGATCGATCGCGGATACGCAAGCCAATGAGTACTTCAAAAATGGAACGCGATGAGTGGACTCCATATGATCATCAATTTGTCGCTAAAAATACGACAAAAACAATAGATAGCGCAATAGACGAAATGATGAGGATTTTCCGGGAATTGGCGGATGATCTGCACATTGCCCAGGGATATATAAATAGCTTTCCGAGTCCCTATGCAAAACGAACCTTAGTTAGGACGTTTTTCGCTTTAGTCGAGGGAATTTCATATCAAATGCGCCAACTTTCTCTCGCCTACTATAGAACAGACGAGAAATTGCTAACACTGGAGGATGTGTACCTCTTGTGCGAAAGACAGGCCGGGTTGAAGCGCAATGGAAAGCCAAAAAAAGTCTCTTCTCCGGGAAGAGAAAAAATGCTTCCATTATTGCTTTTCACAATGAAATCTTACGCCAAAGTCAACAAAACCGATTTTTATCCAGATACAAAATCAAGCGACTGGCAGGCAATGTGGGAATACGTTGGTATACGAAATCGGGTGACACATCCGAAAAACTCAACAGCTCTGGTAATTGGCGCCAGCGAACAAGCACTTTTCAGCAAGTGCGGAGAATGGTTTGAAAGAGAATTTATGCGCTTAGTAAATCAATGTGCCAGAACTAGAAATAAAGATAAATTGTTTCCACATTCAGATTGGATCTACACTGGACCGTTGCAGACTTCATTTAATATGCGGTTTCAAGATTTTCCAAATTAATTTTTTGGATCGGCTATTACGCACATTCTATCCCAAGCACGTCGCCCAATTATTCAATGTCCAATAGCTGCTACAGTAAATATTCAACAACACCGGCGACGGCATCCACACATTGGCGCGTACTCGCGCTGACCACCGCCGCCTTGATCGGTTTTGCCGCCAATTCGCTGTTGTGCCGATTGGCTTTGCGTGATGGCGCCATTGATGCGCTGTCGTTCACCGCGATCCGCATCGTTTCCGGCGCACTATTCCTGATCGCGCTGATGGTATTGCAGCACAAACGCATTGCCGGCAACTGGATTTCCGCACTCGCGCTCGCCACGTATGCCGTCGCCTTCTCGCTCGCTTATGCGGCGCTTTCGGCGGGCACCGGCGCAGTGATTTTGTTCGGCTGCGTGCAGTTCACGATGATCGCCGTCGGCCTCGCACACAACGAGCGTCCAGCGCCGCTGGCATGGCTCGGCTTGAGCATCGGTCTGGTCGCATTGATCGCTCTCGTCGCGCCCGGAATCAGCGCGCCACCGTTGCTCAGCGCGCTGTTGATGACCGTTGCGGGCATCGCGTGGGCAGCGTACTCATTGCGCGGGCGTGGCGCAGGCGATGCGATCGCCAACACCGCTGGAAATTTCCTGCGCGCAAGTCCGCTGGTGGTCGCGATGCTGCTGTTTCAAACCGACCCGCATCTGACTACGCCCGGCGTGATTTACGCATTGCTATCCGGCGTGGTCGCCTCCGGCATCGGCTATGTATTGTGGTACACCGCCCTGCCCGACTTGAGCGCTTTTCACGCCGCCACGGTGCAACTCGCCGTACCGGTGGTCGCCGCGCTCGGCGGTATTTTGTTGCTGGGTGAATCGCTGACGCTGCGGCTGGTATTGGCAGGCAGCGCGATCCTCGGCGGAATCATTCTCGCGACTTTGGTGAAGCCCTGCGGTGTCGTGCGAACTTCACGAGCTGCGGAAAAATAACGCCATCAAAACTTGATCACCGCACGAATCACCTTGCCATCGTGCATGAGTTGGAACGCTTCATTGATCTGTTCCAACGGCAACACACGCGTGACCATTTCGTCGACCTTGATCTCGCCCGCCAGATAACGTTCGACGTAACCCGGCAATTGCGAGCGGCCTTTGACGCCGCCGAAGGCCGAACCGCGCCAGACGCGTCCGGTGACGAGCTGGAATGGACGCGTGGCGATTTCCTGGCCCGCGCCGGCGACGCCGATGATGATCGATTCGCCCCAGCCTTTGTGGCAACACTCCAGCGCCGAGCGCATCAGTTTGACGTTGCCGATACACTCGAACGAATAGTCGACGCCACCGTCGGTCATGTCGACGATCACTTGCTGGATCGGGCCGCTGTGGTCCTTCGGATTGATGCAATCGGTGGCGCCGAGCGCGCGCGCCATTTCGAACTTATCGGGATTAATGTCGACGACGATGATACGACCTGCTTTCGCCATCACCGCGCCCTGCACCACCGACAAACCGATGCCGCCAAGACCAAACACCGCGACCGTCGCGCCGGGTTCGACCTTGGCTGTGTTCAGTACCGCGCCGATGCCGGTGGTGATGCCGCAGCCGAGCAAGCAAACCTTGTCCAGCGGCGCTTTCGGATTGATTTTCGCGAGCGCGATTTCCGGCATCACGGTGTATTCGGAAAACGTGCTGGTGCCCATGTAATGCAGGATTTGCGTAGCCCCCAGCGAAAAGCGCGAGGTGCCGTCCGGCATCAACCCCTTGCCCTGCGTGGCGCGAATCGCCTGACACAGATTGGTTTTGCCCGAAGTGCAGAATTTGCACACGCCGCACTCCGGCGTGTACAGCGGAATGACATGATCGCCGGGCTTGACGCTGGTCACGCCCGCGCCGATTTCCTCGACGATGCCGCCGCCTTCGTGGCCGAGAACGACCGGGAACAAGCCTTCCGGATCATCGCCGGAAAGCGTGTAAGCATCGGTATGGCAGACGCCGGTGGCAACGATCCGCACCAGTACTTCGCCGGCCTTGGGTGACGCGACATCGATGGTCTCGATCGTCAGCGGCTTGCCTTTTTCCCACGCGACAGCGGCTCTGGATTTCATGGCGTTTCTCCTGCAGGAAGGTTGCCGCGCGAATGACGGCTGGTTGAGATTATCGAATAACGCAGTGTACTTTTTTCGCGTGAGTTTGGGCATGCTTGCCGATTTGCCGCGCGTGAGATAATTCTGCGCGCATGCTTAGCCTCCGTGTGAGCCTTCGATCATTGGCCCGTGCCACGATATGCGACGAAATCTCGACCCAGACCGCAACCAAGAATGACGCCGTGAATCACGATCCTAACCTGGCCATCGACGAACTCGCCGAGCTGCTCGCGCAATCCAATCCAGCGGCTGCGCGACACCGCGCACACGCGCTGCTCGCGCTGCATCCGAAGGTGGCAG
The DNA here is from genome assembly GCA_043788685.1 of Pseudolysobacter sp. Taxonomy (GTDB): domain Bacteria; phylum Pseudomonadota; class Gammaproteobacteria; order Xanthomonadales; family Rhodanobacteraceae; genus Pseudolysobacter. Next base: position 8,866 of record JAYVTP010000269.1, read on the forward strand.
AGTTGTGGCGCTTGAGCGCAATCGCAGCGCTGCAGCTCGGTGATTACGACGCGGCTGACGCAGCATTAAAAACCGCGCTCGACCTCGCGCCAAACCTCATCGAAGCGTGGTGCAATCGCGCGAGCCTGCAGGCAATGCGCGGCGATACTGCCGCCGCCGAAACGACCTTGCAACATGCCTTGATGCTCGCGCCGGGACACGTCGCCGCACTCAACAATCGTGGTCGCTTGCGCCATGCGCGCGGCGATTACGCCGGCGCAGCAGAAGATTTTTCTGCCGCGCTGCGCAGCCAGCCCGACTACGCCAATGGCTGGTTGAATCTTGCCGCCGCGCAACAGGCACTGCAGGATTTCAGTGCTGCCGAAAACAGTGCGCGCCGCGCGCTGGTACTCGCGCCCAACTGGCCGGATGCATGGTTCGTGCTCGGCACCGCACTGGCGAAACAGCAGCGCGGCGATGATGCGATCGCAGCCTATCGCACCACGCTCGCGCATGCACCGCGACATGCACAAGCGGGTTACAATCTCGCCCTCGAACTCGAGGAAAAAGGCGACTGGCACGCCGCCGCGCGCGCCTGCGAACACGCGCTCGATGCGGCGCCCGACGCTTATCCGGCGTTGGCCGAGCTGGTGTTTCTGAAACGCCGCTTGTGCGAATGGACTGGCCTAGATGCACTCAGCGCGCGCCTGCTCGACGCGGTCGATCGCGGCGAAGCAGGCATCACGCCATTCTCGTTTCTGGCCGAAGCCGCCACGCCAGCGCAGCAGTTGAAATGTGCGCAGCGTTTTGCCCAAACGCAGCAGGTGGTGGCCGCACCGCTGGTCGTAGGATTGCATTTTCCGTCCGCGCGCAAAACCGCGCCGACAGCCGAAAATTTGCGTGTCGGTTTTTTTTCGGCGGGCTTCGGCGAACATCCAACCGCGCTGCTGATCTTCGAGCTGATCGAACATCTGCGCGACTCGTCGATCCACACGATCGCCTTCGCCACCACACGCGATGACGGCGGCAATTCACGTCAACGCCTCAAGGCGGGCTTTCAGGAATTTCATGATCTCGGCGGACGCACGCTCGAACAAACGGCGCTTGCGGTGGCTGCTGCCAGGCCGGATATCCTGATCGACCTGGATGGTTATTGCAGCGGCTCGATGCCCGCATTGTTCGCGCTCAAGATCGCGCCGATCCAGGCTAATTGGCTGGCATATCCGGGCACGCTCGGCACGGTATATTACGATTATCTAATCGCCGATGAGTTTGTCGTACCGGCGGCGCAACGCGCATTCTATAGCGAATCCGTCGCGCGATTGCCGCGCTGTTTCCAGCCGAACGACAGCACGCGTGCGATCGCTGTGCCACTCGTACGAAGCGACTACGGCCTGCCGGAATCCGGCGTTGTCTTCGCCAGTTTCAACAATAGCTACAAGTTTACTTTGCGCACTTTTACCCGCTGGATGAAAATCCTCGCCGGCGTGCCCGACAGCGTTCTGTGGTTGCTCGAATCGCCGCCCGGCACGAGCACCGATGCCAACCTGCGCCACGCCGCGCAAGCTGCGGGCATCGACGCGCGACGGCTGGTGTTCGCACCGAAGATCGCGCACGCGCAACACCTCGCACGTTACGCGCACGCCGATCTTTTTCTCGACAGCAATCCTTACAACGCGCATACCACTGCATCCGATGCGCTCTGGGCCGGCTGTCCCGTGCTCACACAACCGGGTGACACGTTCGCCGCGCGCGTCGCCGGGAGCCTCAATCATCATCTTGGTTTGACTGAACTCAATGCCGATTCGGATCAGGCATATGTCGATCTAGCGATTGCGCTTGGCCGCGATCCAGAACGTCTGCGTGGACTGCGCGAGCGGCTCGCGGCGGCAAAAAACACCGGCGGACTTTTCGACATGCGCGGTTATGCGCAGGATTTCGAACGCCTGCTGATCGCAATGTTCGCGCGCCACCAATGCGGCGAAGCGACTGCCGATCTACGGCTGTCCTGATTGAGCACAGCATGCGCGAAAAACAGCCTGGCCTTTGCTCCGCAACGCGGCTTGCGTTAGCCTCTGGCGATGACTGCGACCAACGATTTCAAACCCCTCACGCTTTGCGTGCTCACGGTATCGGATTCGCGCACCGCCGCGAACGATACTTCCGGCGATTATCTGTGCGACGCCATTACCGGCGCAGGCCATGCGCTGCACGAGCGCGTGATCCTGCCCGACAATCGTTATCGCATCCGCGCGCTGGTCGCGAACTGGATTGCCGATGAGGCGATCGACGGCGTGCTCGTGACCGGCGGCACCGGTTTCACCGGACGCGATTCCACGCCCGAAGCGATCACGCCGCTGCTGGATAAACCGATGCCGGGTTTCGGCGAAATGTTTCGCGTGCTGAGTTTCGATGAAATCGGCACCTCGACGATGCAATCGCGCGCGTTTGCCGGGCTCTCGAACAATACCTTCGTGTTCTGCCTGCCGGGGTCGACCTCGGCGTGCCGCACGGCGTGGGAGAAACTGATTCAGGCGCAACTGGATGCGCGCACGCGGCCTTGCAATCTGGTTGCGCTCATACCGCGGCTACGCGAGATTTGATCGAAGCGGCCCAAAAACTACTGCGCTCGGTATTTTGCGCGCGGGCGGTGCTCGGAATCCTCATGTACAGAAAGTACACTCCGGTTCCTCCGCTCCGTCCTCACACAAACTTCCTTCGCTCGCTACGTTTTTGAGGCCACTTCAACGCACGACCGACAAACGGAGTCACCGCCATGCACCGCATGAAAAAGAAAAAATACGAGCATCACCTCGAAGCATTGCAAATCGAACTGGTCGAATTGCAACGCTGGTTGATCCATACCGGCAAGCGCGCAGTGGTGCTGTTCGAAGGCCGCGATGCCGCTGGCAAAGGCGGCACGATCAAGGCGATCAGCGAGCCGCTGAATACGCGCTACACGCGCATCGTGGCGCTGTCCAAACCCGATGAACGCGAACGCACGCAATGGTTTTATCAGCGTTATATCGAGCACCTGCCGGCGGCCGGCGAACTCGTGCTGTTCGATCGCAGCTGGTACAACCGCGCGGGCGTCGAGCGCGTGATGGGTTTTTGCAGCGATGAGGAATACAAGCGCTTCCTCAGCGAATGCCCGCTGTTCGAGCAAGGCCTGATCAACGACGGCATCCTGCTGTTCAAATACTGGCTCGCGGTCGATCAACTCGAACAGGAAGAACGTTTTGCCGACCGCGCGCATGATCCGCTAAAGCGCTGGAAAATCTCGCCGGTGGATATCGCCGCACGCAATCAATATCACGCCTACAGCGAAGCGCGCGATGTGATGATCGAACATACCAGCACGCCGACAGCGCCGTGGCATGTGGTCGATTTCAACGATCAGCGGCGCGGACGATTGAACTTGATCCGCCATCTGCTCGATCAGATGCCTGATCGCAAGATACCAGTCAAGCCGCTCAAGCTGGCCAAACTCAAAGGCGACCCGGGCGTGGAGGAATTGGCTGATAAGGGGCTGTGGGTGCCGGAAAAATTCTAGCTCCGATATCTTTCGCTCGTCACTCCAGCGCAGGCTGGAATGACGTTTCTTCTTGGTTCCCGTTAAGTCATCGCCGCCGCATTAAGCAGTCCCATGCAAAGCGTCAGCCCCGCGAGCAAAATCGCGACCGAAACGCGATCCGCCTCGATCTGCTGGCGCAAATCCGGAATGAGCATTCGCAGTACCAGATACGTCAGCAGTTGCACGACGCCGGCAACGGCACCCCACAACGCGAGATCGAGCAGCGCCACGCTGTGCGCCATCGCGCTGGCCACGGGCAAGGCGAAACCGAGCAAGGTGCCGGTCAGCACGATGCTGGCGCTGATATTGCCCTGATGAATCAGGCGCAGTTCGTGCTGCGGAGTGATGATCAGATACAGGCCCATGAACACGCCAAGCAGCAATACGCTGAGGCCGAGATACATGAGGAAATTGGGCAGGGTCGAGAGATATTCGTGCATGGTGCGCTCCGTGGCGTAATCTGCACGGAGACTAGCAAATCGCCACGACGGCGGGAATCGGCGCGCGGCGTGAGCCGTTACAAGATCAGAAATGCATCACCGATATAGGGCGCGGTTTCGGCACGTTGGACACGATCCACGCGCGCGCTCGGCGGGCCATCATGCAGCCAGCGATACAGCGCATCGACCGCCGTTGCATCGCCACATGCAATCACTTCGACGCTGCCATCAGCGAGATTTTTAGCGTGTCCGGAAAGTCCGAGCTGCAATGCCTGTGTGCGTGTCGAGGCACGAAAAAATACGCCCTGCACGCGACCGTGGATACGAAAACGAGCACAGTTCACAGCAATGCTCACGATGGTTTTCGCGCATCGATCATGCGCCGCCCGCGCCGGCGTCCTGCAGCACTTTTTCCAGATCTTTGCCGGTGATCGGGCCGGTGAAACGCTTGGCGACACTACCATCGGGGGTGATCACATACGTCGTCGGCAAACCGCGCGGCACTGCAAAATCCTTCGGTGGGTTGTAGACATCCACCGCCGATACGGCGTAGCCGACCGGATGCTGTTTGAGGAACGATTTGAGATCGTCGGCTTCGATTTCCTCGAAGTCCAGGCCGATCGCGCTGACGTTTTTATGGGCCGCGACAAATGCGGAAATATCCGGAATTTCCTTGAGGCACGGCGAGCACCATGTCGCCCAGAAATTGACGATCACCCAATGGCCTTTTTCTTGCGCGAGATCGAAAGTCTTGCCATCGACGGTTTTGACATTCAGCGTTGGATGTTTGTCGGCGTCAGCAGCCATCGCGGCATGGCCGGACAAAAATGAAAGCGCGATCAGCGCCGGCAGAAAACGAGATTTCATGCGGAATCCTTGGTGATGAGCGTGTCCTGAGCGGACACAGTTGCAGCTACAGAACGCGGTGCGATCGGAAATATTTCAGCCAGCGGCACATCCAAATTTGTCGCCAGCGCCGCACCGGCCCTGGTCAACAGCGTGTTCAGTTCGGGCGAAAAGCGATCGCTCAGCATTGCGTCCGACGGCGCCATCAAGAAATGATAATCGCTGCTGGCATAAAGGCTGCGCAGGCTCACCGCGCGCAAGTCGCTGACCAACATCCATTCGCCTTTTTCGTTGCGTTGGATCAGACCGGCGACGATCAAATCGTCGAGATAACCCTGCAGCAGATCATCATTGAGAAACGCATGTTTCATGCACACGTCGCGGCTGTGCAAACCGCGCCCCTGCGCTTGCGCGGCGGCGAAATCCGCGAGCACGGCGAGTAACCCGGCAAACTCCTGACCGATCGGCAAACGCTGCGCCTCGGGACGATAGTCGAACGCTGCGATCGAAGCGGTAATCGACGCGCCGAGCAGCACGATGATCCACGACAGGTAAATCCAGAACAGGAAAATCGGCACCATCGCCAAGGTGCCATAGACCTGCTCGAAACTCGCATAGGTACTGACATACACCGCAAACCCATACTTCGCGAGTTCGAACAGCAATGCCGCGATCGCGCCACCGATGATCGCATCGCGCACGCGCACGTCACGATTCGGGATGATCACATAACTCGATGTCAGCGCGAACCACGTCAGCAACAACGGCAGCACGCTTAGCAGACGCGCCTTGAGCGCGAATTCAGATTCGGCGGCGTCGATCAGCGGTAACGCAAACACATACGAACTTACGCCGAGCGCGGCAATCAGTAGCAGCGGCCCAAGGCTCAGCGCGGCCCAGTACATCAGCACGCGTGCCACTGCGGTGCGCGAACTAGGCACGTGCCAGATGCGGTTGTACGCATCCTCAATGCTGGTCATCAGCGACACGGCGCTGAACAGCAGCACCAGCACGCCGATCGCGGTGGCCTTGCTTGCGTTATCGGCAAACTGGGTGAGGTAGGTTTGCACCACCTTGCCCGCCGCCGGCACAAAATTGTCGAATACAAAATTCGTGAGCTGCTCGCGCCACGAAGCGAATACCGGAAACGCCGAAATAATGCCGAGCACCGCCGCCGTCAACGGCACCAGCGAAAACAGCGTGGTGAAGGCCAGCGCGCCCGACGTCTGCAGGCAGCCCTGATCGAAGAAGCGCTGCCACATAAAACGCACGAAGGCGTTGGCGCGATGGCGGTCGAAGTGCAGAGTCATGGCAAAATGCACAGATGAAAACGATACATGGCGATGAGGGTAACGTATCGGCGTCGGCTACCCAAGTAGCCGATTCGGAAAATTCGTCGTTGCATCCGACTTGTTCGCGCATTCAAGAAATTCGTCATTCCAGCGAAGGCTGGAATCCAGATCTCTTTTCAAAAGCCTCAAGAACTGGATTCCAGTCTTCGCTGGAATGACGGTATCTTTATATTCCCCGTTCCCCGTTCCCCATTCCCGAGAAATCCCCGCATGAGCGATATCCTGATTTTGTACTACAGCCGCAGCGGCGCGACCGCGCAACTGGCGCGATTGATCGCGCGCGGCGTCGAAGAGGTGAGCGGCATGCAGGCGCGATTGCGCAGCGTGCCGCCGGTGGCGCCCGTCACCGAAATCGCGGCGCCGCCCGAACCCGAGGAAGGTGCTGCGTACGTGCAATTGAGCGATCTGGGCGAATGCGCCGGATTGATTCTCGGCAGCCCGACTCGCTTCGGCAACATGGCCGCACCGCTCAAGCATTTCATCGATTCGACCAGTAGCGAGTGGTTGTCCGGCGCGCTCGCCGGCAAACCTGCGGCGGTATTTACCTCGACCGGTACACAGCATGGCGGCCAAGAATCCACCCTGCTGTCGATGATGCTGCCGCTATTGCACCACGGCATGCTGCTGCTCGGAATTCCATTCACCGAGGCGCGCCTCAGCAGCACCAGCGGCGGCGGCACGCCGTACGGCGCGAGTCATGTCGCTGGTGCGCGCGGCGAAAATACGATCAGTGCGGATGAGCGCGAATTGTGCCGTGCCCTCGGCCGTCGTGTGGCCGATGTCGCGCGCCGCCTCGGCGCCAGCACATGAGCGCGCAACGTGTCGGCGGGCTCGCCTTGCTCGGCCTCATCCTGCTGCAAATTATCTGGCATGCGTGGCTGTTTCTGCCTGAACGAGCACCGCTGTTGCTGGTGCTCGCGATCACGTTATTGCCGCTGTTGCCGGCGGCGCTGACCTATCTGCGCCATCCGCGGCGCGGCCTGCTGCTGGCCGGCATCGTCTGCCTGTTTTATTTTTGTCACGGCGTCGCCGAGACGTACAGCACGCCGACCGAACGCTGGCTCGCACTCGCCGAAGTGGGGCTAAGCATCGTCATCATCGGCGTGCTCGGCTGGCAATCGCGCAGCTACAAACGGCCGCCAAAAAAACTCGACGCATAACCGCCTTAGTGCGTTGACGATGCGCAACGGATCGCCAGCCAACGCCTGCGCTGAACATCGCCGCAGGCGAACGCAGACGCAGTAAACTATGCCTGCTCACGCCAATCCGTGCGGCCCGCGCGCAAACACCAAGGCACTCATCATGATGCAACATCTCACCATCATCAGCACCGGTGGCACCATCGACAAGGTGTATTTCGATGACAAGTCGACCTACCAGATCGGCGCGCCGCAGATCGGCGAAATCCTCGACAATATCGGCGTGGCTTTTACGTTCGACGTGATTCCGATCATGCGCAAGGACAGCCTGCATATCACCGATGACGATCGCGATCTG
>JAYVTP010000270.1:0-4084 GCA_043788685.1 Pseudolysobacter sp.
CAACGCCGCACTGGCCGCCGTAGCGGTCTTGGGTTTGCTTGGCATACATGCTCCTGTTTGTCATGTTATGCCCCAAACACAAAATTCCTGACAGGCCCCGGCAGATGATTTTGTCGTATCGGTACCAGGCAGCAATTTGTCGAAACTGTCATTTCCAGGCTTCGTACTTGCGGGCGGCGCACTCTCGACACTTGCAGGGCAGAAGATTCATTTTGAGGTCTACTCTGACAATGCCGGTGTACCCAATGGCAACCCCGAGACGGTAGCTCCGACCTACCTCTGGAATTATGTGGCGACCATCGGCAGCACCGCTGGACTGACGCTTACCGGCAACACGATTGCGATCAACCTCGCCACTGCCGGGGCAACACCGACCAACCTGGCCCCGGGCAAATACTGGATGGTCGTGTACAAGACCACTCCGACGTTTGGTACCGGAGCTAACGCGAACGGTTGGCTCTGGTTCGAATCGACGGCTGCCAATGGCTACAACGCACAGAACATCGACCCTGGCCTGATATTCCAAGGTGCCACGGGCAGCTGGACCGATAATCCCTCAGTGGGGGCTACCGCTGGCATGGCCATGCACATCGAGCAAACCGCCGCTTGCGGTGCGCCATGGCTGAGCACGTCGCCGTCAACGCTGACGCTTGCCGGTCTTCTCAGTGGAGGAGTGACTGTAACCGTGAACAGTGCGCTATTCCCGCCAGCAACCACGACTTCGAGCGCATTCCTGTGTATCGACAGCAATGACGCGGTGCATTCGGTGTACGCGGTGCCTGTGACCGCCAAGCAGAACTAACTACCGCCAACAACGCGGGGTTCGATTCGAACCCCGCGTACAAAAATCCCGGGGCGTGGTAACACGCCCCATTTTTTTATTTCGAATAAGCGCGTCGGAACTGAAACTGGATCGGTTTCTAGATCAGACGTTTGCAGAGTAATTCAAAGCGCAAATCATCACGCTTTGGCAAACCGAAGCGGGCATCTCCGTAAGGAAACGGCTTGAATATGCCGGTGCGTCGATAACCACGACGTTCGTACCAAGCGATGAGTTCGTCGCGAATCGAAATCACGGTCATCTGCATGTCGCGACAGTGCCATTCGTCGCGCGCCATGCGTTCACCTTCGGCCAGCATCGCGCGACCGATGCCGCTACCCTGCTCGGTCGGGTTAACTGAAAACATGCCGAAATAGCAGACCTCGTTCTGCTGCTCGATATGCGCGCACGCACGCAACTCGCCGCCGCTGCGCGTGAGCAGCAATACGCGGCTGTGCGCATGTGCGATCACACGCGCGACATCGGCGGCATCGGTGCGTCGCCCACCGAGCATGTCGGCTTCGGTGGTCCAGCCTTGGCGACTGCTGTCACCGCGATAGGCGGATTCGACCAGTGCAACGATGGCATCGACATCGGCCATGGTGGCGTTGCGGAAATTCAAAGTGTCGCTCACGGTGTTGGTGACTCCGCAGTTTCGGTGGTGATGTTGGAACGCTTGTCCCACGCCGCGAGCAACGTCGCCCACGGCAGCAACGCGCATTTCAAGCGCGCCGGATAACGACGCAATTCGCCCAGCGCTTCGAGCTCGCCGAGATCGACAGCGGCGCCCGCATCGGGGCCAGCGCGCAGCGACGCATCGAAACAAGCGAACAGATTTTCGATTTGCTCGCGGCGCAAACCGATCACACGTTCGCTCATCATCGATGCAGTCGCCGTGGTGATGGCGCAGGATTCGCCACTGAAGGCGATGTCGCGCAACACCTCCTCATCGAGGCGTAATTCGATGCGCACATGATCGCCGCACAATGGATTGTGACCATCGGCATCGTGCGTGGTCTGCGCCAGCGTGCCGTGGTGACGCGGCGCGCGATGATGATCGAGCACGATTTGCTGATAGAGATTGGCGACAGACATGACGCCTAGTTTATCTGCGATGCCGGAAGAAAATTCAATGGCAAGTTTTGATTGCGGGGGAGTCCGGAATTATTCGGGCTTCGCCGTCGCGCATAGCTACAACAGCATGCTGCGCGCACGTAGCAGCGCGGCGGTGAAAACATCGATCTCGCCGCGTGTGTTGTAGAACGCGAGCGACGCACGCGCCGTCGCGGCAACGCCGAAGAACTGCATCAACGGATGCGCGCAATGATGCCCAGAACGCACGGCCACGCCATCGGTATCGAGAATCGTCGCGAGATCGTGCGCGTGCACGCCTTCGATCAGGAACGAAATCACGGCGGCCTTGCCGGGCGCCGTACCGAAAATCCGCATGCCGGGAATCGCATTCAGTTGCTCCGTGACGTAACCGAGCAAATCGTTTTCGATCGCACCAATCGTTTCGATGCCGAGCGCATTGATGTAGTCGATCGCCGCGCCGAGCCCGATTACACCGGCGATATTCGGCGTGCCGGCCTCGAACTTGTACGGCAAATCATTGAAGATGGTTTTCTCGAAACTGACCTGCTTGATCATCTCGCCACCGCCCATGAACGGAGGCATTGAATCGAGAATCGCGCGCTTCGCCCAAAGCATGCCGGTGCCGGTCGGGCCAAACATCTTGTGTCCGGTAATCGCGTAGAAATCGCAGCCGAGCGATTGCACGTCGATACGCAGATGCGGCGCCGCCTGCGATCCATCGACCAAGATGGGAATGCCGCGCGCGCGCGCCATCGCGCTGATGCGCGCGATCGGGTTGACCGTGCCGAGCACATTGGACACATGCGTCAGCGCAAGCAGTTTGACCTGTGGTGTCAGCAGTGCTTCGAGCTGGTCAAGCAACAGTTCGCCCGATGCACTGATCGGCGCCACCTTGATCTTCGCGCCGGTTCGTTCGCAAACAAGCTGCCACGGCACGATGTTGGCGTGATGCTCCATCTGCGTGAGCAGAATTTCATCGCCGGGCTGTAGCCGCGGCAGCGCCCACGAATACGCCACGAGATTGATCGACTCGGTGGTGCCGCGCGTGAAAATAATCTCATCGCGCGACGGCGCATTGATGAAGGTGCGCAACTTGTCGCGCGTCGCCTCGTACAACGCCGTCGCCTCGCTGCCGAGCGTATGCACGGCGCGCGAAACGTTGGCGTTGTGACGACGGTAATATCCATCCACGGCCTCGATCACGGCCAGCGGTTTTTGTGCGGTGTTGGCGTTGTCGAAATACACTAGCGGCTTGCCGTGCACGTGACGCTGCAACGCCGGAAAATCGGCGCGATACCGTTGCACATCGAATCCGGGTACAACGGTGGAACGAATGATCGCGCTCATGTGTGCGCCTCCTGCGGCAAACGCACCTGCAACAACTGCGTCACATGTTCGCGCAACGCGGCCGGCTCGATCTGCGCGAGGGCTTGCGCGCAAAAAGCCTGGATCAACAGCACGCGCGCCTGCGCAAGCGGCAAACCTCGTGAGCGCAGATAAAACAACGCGCTTTCGTCGAGCTGGCCGACGGTCGCGCCATGGCTGGCTTGCACTTCGTCGGCGTGAATTTCGAGCACGGGCTTGGTATCGATTTCGGCCTGTGCCGACAACAACAGATTCTTGTTGCTGAGTCGTGCATCGGCGCCATCGGCACCGGCATGGATGGTGATGGCGCCGTTGAACACACCGCGCGCGCGGCCATCGGCAACGCCGCGCCAGAACAAGTCGCAGCTCGTCTTCAACGCGCGATGATCGACGCTGAGCTGGTTGTCGACATGCTGGCGTTTGTCCAGCACGAACACACCGCGCACCGATGCAAAGGCATGATCGCCAACCAGATCGATACGCAAATCGTGACGCGCCAATACCGTACCGAGATCTAGATTATTCAGTTGCAAGCGTGCATGTTTTGCGAGCGAAAATTCGCTGCGTTGGATCAGGCTGGCCTTTTCGCCTTCGTTCTGGATACGCAGCAGATTCAGCGTCGCATTTTCGCGCAGGCGATATTCGGTAAAGACATTGCCGAGATTGGCGTGCGTGTCGGCGCCGAGATGATGTTCGACGATATCGAGTCGCGCGCCTTCGCCGAGTTCAAAAATATTGCGTACGTGCCAGGCGATATCCGCAGCAGCAGGTGCACCGAAAAAGACCAGATGCACCGGCGTCAAG
>JAYVTP010000271.1:0-3406 GCA_043788685.1 Pseudolysobacter sp.
ATCACGACATCGGCGCCGTGCAAGAGTGCTTCGACATTGTCCGCGTGCAGTCGCTCATTGCGCAGGTCAAACTGCACGCGTGGATTCAGCGCATGCAACGCGATAGCCGCAGATTCGACCTTGTTCACGCCGACGCGCGCATCGGTATGCAACACCTGCCGTTGCAGATTGCTGCGCTCGACACGATCGTCATCGATTAGCGCAAGCGTACCGATACCCGCAGCCGCCAGATACAACGCGGCAGGTGAACCCAGTCCACCTGCGCCGACCAGCACGACCCGCGACTGCTGCAATTTCAGCTGACCGACGACGCCGATTTCAGGCAACAACAAATGCCGCGAATAACGATCCACCGCATCGGCATCAAGCGCGCCGTATTGCACCGGCAAGCCTTCGGCACGCCAGCGCGTGATGCCGCCGGCGATCGACAAAATATTTGTGTAGCCAAGTTCGCGCAATGTTTGCGCCGCGAGCAGCGAACGTTTGCCGGTGCCGCACAACGTGAGAATTTCCCGGTCGTATTGGAATACATGACTGGCAATCTGCTCCGCTAGCAATGCTGTCGGAATGCCGACCGCATCGGCAATCGTATCCGCCGCGCGCTCATCATCCTCGCGCACATCCACGATCAGCGCACCCTCACGCTGACGTTGCAGCGCAGCGTTCGGCGCGATTTCGCGGTTAGCGGAAATCGAACTCACCACATTTATCCGAGATCATATGAGACCGGGCAACGGCAAAAATTCGACGACGCTGCCGTGCGCCAGGTCGTGTACATCTTCAGGTACGATCAGCAAAACGTCGGCCTCGGTTACACCTCGCAGCATGCCGGAACCTTGCTTAGCGAGCGGTGTTGCCCATAACGTACCGTTTTCATCGCAAGCCAGTGTTGCACGCAGAAACTCGGTACGCGAATGACGTTTTTGAATCGCCGACTGCAGCCGCGCACGCCATTTTTTTTGCGCGGATTTGTTGATGCCAAGCAAGCTATCGAGCGCCGGTCGGACCAGACTCAAAAAGGTGGCGATGCCGGAAACAGGATTGCCCGGCAGCGAAAAAACGAGTGCCTTGTCGATACCGCCGAACAAAAACGGCATGCCGGGTTTGATGCGTACTCTCCACAGATGAATCAGGCCTATTTCCGCGAGCAGACCCGGCAGATAATCCGCCTCGCCCGCCGATACGCCGCCACTGCTGAGCACGATATCGGCATCGCACGCAGCCTGCAGCAGCGCCGTGCGCAGCAGCGCCGGATCATCGCGCAGATGCTCGTGCCGAACCAGATCGACACCGAACGTTTGCAGCAGAGCGCCCAAGCTGAAACGATTGCTGTTGTGAATCTGGCCGAAGCCCAGAGGTATTCCCGTCGACACTATTTCGTCACCGGTCGTCAGCAGCACGGCGCGGATACGACGCGCAACCGTGATCCTGTCGCAGCCAAATGAAGCGAGAGTGCCGAGTTGCGCCGCGCTGAGCTGCGATCCTGCGCGCAACGCCAGATCGCCAGCGCGATAATCTTCGCCGGTGGGCCGCGTGTTGGCACCCCGCTTTTCATCGGCGTTGATCCAGACACGATCGCCGTCGACACGCACATTTTCCTTGATCACGACACTGTCCGCGCCGCAAGGGATCGGCGCGCCAGTAGTGATGCGCACGCACTCGCCCTCGCCCACCGAAAGCACGTTGTCACCACCCGCAAAAATCTGGCCGATCAACTGCAACGCGCGCTCACCGCTTTGCGGCAAATCCGCACCGCGCAAAGCGAAACCATCCATCGCCGAATTGGCGAAGCCCGGCACGTCGAAGGGTGCATGCATATCCGCCGCCAACACGCGATTCAGCGCCGTTTCCAGCGCGATGATTTCTGTCGTCAACCGGTGCTCGTCAGCGATCGCAACGATCAACTCACGCGCATGCTGCAGACTTATGCCGGTTGCATATGCGGGTTGCTCAACACTCATGCCGGTGGGCCTCGAAGTCCAGAAAATCCAGGGGGGTATTCAGATTGACGAATGTGGCGCGCTGATCGGAAAAATCCACGGCAATGGCGTTGATACTTTCCTGCCATTGCCAAACGCCGACATTTTGCGCCAGCGCAGTCTGCGCCGACAAATTCAAATCGTGGCTATACAGCGCAAACAATGGTTGCCGACGTTGGCTATCATGCACGAACGCCGCAGCAGACCTCGAGTGTTTGCAGGCCTGGTACAAACGCTGTGCAAGATCAAACGGCGGCGTTGGACAATCGACCGGCAACGTGAGCAGCCAGTCGTTTTTCAACGAGTGAAAAGCACTGACGATGCCCGCCAGCGGGCCGCGAAAATCGGCACTGGCGTCGCACACGACGGGTGCATAAGCTGCATAGTTATCGACATGCCGATTGGCACAAATAACGATTGATTGAACTTGCGCGGATATGCACTCGCAAACCCAGGCTATCAGCGGTTTGCCGAGCAGAAGTTGCAAACCCTTGTCGTGACCGCCGAGCCGTTCTGCGGCGCCGCCAGCCAGAATTGCCGCAGTTATCGATACAGTACTCATAGCGGCATGAAGGGTCGCGATCGACGCCGATTTATTTGCCGCGCACGTGACGCACCAGACGCTTGCGCTTTTTCAACTGGCGATCGTTGAGTTTGTTGTGGCGGCCTTCGTACGGATTTTCGCCGTCGCGGAACTCGATGCGCACCGGCGTGCCGACGAGTTTGAATTGCTTGCGGAAATAATTTTCGAGATAACGCCGATACGAGTCGGCGATGTGTTTGGTGCGCGAACCGTGGATCATGATGGTCGGCGGATTGTGACCGGCCGGGTGCGCATAACGCAGCTTCGGGGCGTGACCGCGCACGAGCGGCGGTTGATGACCTTCGTATGCCTTGATCAGCGCACGCGTGAGCTCGGACGACGTCAAAATGCGGATCGCTGACGCGTGCGCCTGATTGATCGATTTCATCAGTTCGGCAATGCCCGAACCGTGCAGCGCGGAGATAAAAAGTGGCGTCGCAAAATTGACGAAATCGAGTTTGCGATCCAGCGCCTTGCGGCATTGATCGCGTTCGTAAACACTCAGGCCATCCCATTTGTTCACGGCAATGACCAGCGCGCGACCAGAGTCGAGCACATGACCGATCAGCGTGGCATCCTGTTCCGACACGCCTTCGTGCGCATCCAGAATCAGCACCGCCACGTGCGCCGCGACGATCGATTGCAGTGATTTAATGACGCTGAATTTCTCGACGGTTTCTTCGATACGGGCACGACGACGCACGCCGGCAGTATCGATCAGCGTGTAGTGTTTGCCGTCGCGCTCGAGCTTGACCTTGATCGCATCGCGCGTGGTACCGGCGATGTTGGAGACGATCTGGCGCTCCTCGCCGAGCAGGCGATTGACCAAGGTCGATTTGCCGAC
>JAYVTP010000272.1:0-2056 GCA_043788685.1 Pseudolysobacter sp.
GAAACGCTGAAATGGGGCGAGCCCGCTTATCTCACCAAACAAAGCCGCAGCGGCAGCACGATCCGCATCGATGCGAAAAAATCCACAGCGACGCAATACGCGATCTTTTTCAATTGCAAAACCGATCTGGTCGAAACATTCAGAACGCTGTTCCCCGACGAATTCCAGTTCGACGGTAACCGTGCAATCGTGTTCAATGTGAACGACGACGTGCCGATGGACGCGCTCAAAAGCTGCATTGCGGCGGCGCTGACCTATCATCGCAACAAAACCACGGCGCGTTAACACAGTCCACACTGCCGCGTCGCGCCGGCTTTTGAAGCGGGTCGCAGCGGCGGCCAACTACTACGGAGAATCCCATGCAAATCACCGCTATTCCGTTCGGCATCACCGACTGGTCGCTCATCGGGAAAACCGAGCATCGCGGTGAATCCGGGATGGCGTACTGGCGCACGCAAAACTTCGGCGATATCCGCGTGCGCATGGTCGAGTACAGCGCCAGTTATCGCGCCGATCACTGGTGCCGCAAGGGCCATGTTCTTCTTTGTATCGAAGGCGTGCTACACACCGAACTCGAAGACGGCCGCACGTTCACACTCACGGCCGGCATGAGTTACCAAGTCGCGGATAATGCAGAATCGCACCGATCTTCGACGCTGCTCGGCGCCAAACTTTTTATCGTCGATTGAATCGCCGCTGGCTTTTGACAACTTTTGATCCGGGTATGCGTTATGAATCTGCTTGAAACTGACGGGAAAGAATCAGCGCAACCGATGTTTGCCTGGCGTCGCGTTATATCGATAATATTGGCAACGGTATCGCTGCTGGCACTGGTCTTTACTGCTCCCATCGCCCTGCGTGCTTACATCACCTATGAGGAAGCGAAGCTCTATCCGATTCCGGCATCTGCGGTCGAGCAGGCGTCGATTCTGGCTGCGGTACTGGATACGTACAATTACTCACAGGGAGCTCCGCCACCCCCGCCGGCGCCGGGCGATCCGGTTCGGGTCGAAGTGCGGCAGCGTATCTTGCTGCGGGATACGTCTCTAGCCTTGTGCGATCCTTTGGGTACCGATCTCACGGAGGATTGCGAGCGCTCAGGTGAAAGACAAATGTTTACCGACTCGTATGTTGATCAACGTATTCCGAAAAAGCTCCGTCTTGAGTTGCTGGCTGCGAACAAATATAGCGTCGCGTTACCGGTTCAAACGTCAGCGCGTGTTGATCGCGTGTCGCAACATGACACCAGCGATATATTTTCCAATGGCGGTGGAGAGAGACGGTTTTATGCTCGCTACCCAGACACTGCGGGGCTCGTCGAAACCAGCTACTCCGTCCTGAGCGCAGATCGGACGCATGCGTTGATCTACGTGTCGCACTGGTGCGGAGGTACCTGCGGCAGCGGTTATCTGTATTACCTCGTACGTTGCGGAAACGGCTGGAAAATCGAAATCAGCAGTCAGCTATGGGTTAGCTGAGCGCCAATGAAACTGCGAGATACTGCCATGACCATGATTGGTCGCAACATGCTCGGAACGATCCCGATACAACTTTTTGTGGATCAAAAAGCCTGGCGCATCTGGCTGAAAAAGAATCACGCGAAATCCACCGGGTTACGGCTGCGGCTTGCGAAGAAAGATTCTGAGCAGAACACCGTGTCGTATGCCGAAGCGATAGAAGAAGCGCTGTGTTTCGGCTGGATCGATGGGCAAAGACAAAAAGACGATGCTTCTTTCTTTTTGCAGAAATTCACGCCGCGCACGGCGAAAAGCATCTGGTCAAAAATCAATCACGCCAAGGCCGGTGTGCTGATCGAATCCGCGCGAATGCAGGCCGACGGAATGCGCCAGGTCGAGCTTGCAAAAGCCGATGGTCGCTGGAATGCGGCCTACGATGGATCGAGCAGCGCTGTGGTGCCTGACGATTTCCAGATTGCGCTCGATGCGAATGCCAAAGCGCAGGATTTTTTTGTCACGCTGAACCGACAAAACCGCTACGCTATTCTTTTCCGGATTCACAACGTCAGGAAAGCCGAAACACGCGCGAGGAAAATCCG
>JAYVTP010000273.1:0-2147 GCA_043788685.1 Pseudolysobacter sp.
TCCGGCCCACGCACGCCGCCGGTGAGTTTCGACGCGAGCTCAGTGATGCCCGACAAGGTCGCGTATGCGAGTCCGGCGGTGCGCCTGTTCGCGCGCGAACTCGGCGTCAATCTCGACAAGGTCACGGGCAGCGGGCGCAAGGAACGCATCACGCGCGAAGACGTGCAGAAATTCGTCAAACATGCGTTGGACCAGCCGAAAGCGAGCAGTGCGGCGCCGCCAGCCGGTAGCGGTGGCGGACTCAATCTGCTGCCGTGGCCGCAAGTCGATTTCAGCAAAATCGGCGAAACCGAAACCAAACCGCGCTCACGCATCAACAAGATTTCCGGCGCCAATCTCGCGCGCAACTGGGTGATGATTCCGCACGTCACGCAATTCGACGATGCCGACATCACCGACCTCGAAGCCTTGCGTGTTTCGCTGAACAAAGAAAACGAAAAATCTGGCGTCAAGGTCACGATGCTCGCGTTTTTGATCAAGGCATGCGTGGCCGCGCTCAAGAAATATCCGGACTTCAATTCGTCGCTCGATGCGAGCGGTGACAACCTCGTGTTGAAGAAATATTTCCACATCGGATTCGCTGCCGATACACCCAACGGCCTGGTTGTGCCGGTGCTCAAAGACGCCGACAAAAAAGGCGTCGTCGAGATCGCGCAGGAATCCTCCGCACTCGCGGCGAAAGCGCGCGACGGCAAGCTCGGCCCAGCCGACATGCAAGGCGGTTGCATCTCGATTTCGAGCCTTGGCGGCATCGGCGGCACCGCGTTCACGCCGATTGTCAACGCGCCGGAAGTGGCGATCCTCGGCGTCTCGAAATCGGTCATCAAACCGGTCTGGAACGGCAAGGAATTTCTGCCGCGCCTGATCCTGCCGCTATCGCTAAGCTACGACCATCGCGTGATCGACGGCGCTTTGGCGGCGCGCTTTACGGCGTATCTCGGACAACTGTTGGCAGATATGCGACGCG
Organism: Pseudolysobacter sp.; assembly: GCA_043788685.1. GTDB lineage: Bacteria > Pseudomonadota > Gammaproteobacteria > Xanthomonadales > Rhodanobacteraceae > Pseudolysobacter. The sequence continues at coordinate 968 of JAYVTP010000273.1, forward strand.
TGTTGTTGTGAAACTGGGCTGTTGCAACAAGTATCCTGCAGCGTTTTTGATAGCCGTCTTGCTTGCATCACTTTCATCCAACGCATTCGCTGCAGAATCTTGTTGGTCAAACTTTACACGCGGTGACATCAGCGTGACTGGCTATTCCACGCGAGTGCGAAATGCACTTGCGAAAGATCCTTCGATTGTTGCGTCGATGATCGTAATGCCGAGCTTCAAGCCCGAATCCGCAGTGGCTATCCTCCATCACAGCAATTCAAAAGACGAGTGGGTTGCGCGTTACACACTTGAGAGCGCATCGATATGGGCCAGCGATAGCGAAGGGAAGCTCCCGTCTGCGATCAAAACGCGAGAAATTGCGGTCGACAAATTGTTGGCGGAACGAATCGTTAGTCTTTGGAAAGTGGCGATCGATCAGTCTGTGAATGCCATTGATGTCGTCGCAGATGGAGTTACGTACCTTTTTTCCGTCAATGACAATCAGGCTTACACATTATTCGCTGGTTGTGGCCTCCCAATGCACATGGTTGAATCTGGCGAGGCGCTTCGGGAGGCAATCGTGGCGAAGTCGCATGCCCAGAGTAGTGCAGCGCTAAAGCGTGTTGCAGCTTCTCTGGATTTAATCGAACGCGACACTAACGAACAAGCCAAAGCGCACTAGCGCAGTAACAGTAATTTCTGGAGCAGCGACATGGCACAACTTTTAGAAATCAAAGTCCCCGACGTAGGCAACTACACGAATATTCCGGTCATCGAATTGCTGGTCAAAGTCGGCGACAGCGTGGCTAAGGATCAGGGTCTGCTGACCCTGGAGTCCGACAAGGCGACGATGGAAGTGCCGTCGAGCGCGGCGGGCGTGGTCAAGGAATTGCGCGTCAAGATTGGCGACGAAGTTTCCGAAGGTGTGGTGGTCGCGGTGCTCGAAGTCGAAAGCGCGGGCGCGAGTCCGGCAGCAAAGCCTGCGAAAACCGAAGTCGCAAAACCCGCGGCTGCGCCGACGCCGCAAGCCGCTGCGAATTCCGGACGCAAAGCCGATTTCGAGTGCCAGGTTGCCGTACTGGGCTCCGGCCCGGGCGGTTATACGGCGGCGTTTCGCGCGGCGGATCTCGACCAGAACGTCGTGCTGATCGAACGCTACGACACGCTCGGCGGCGTCTGCCTCAACGTCGGCTGCATTCCG
>JAYVTP010000274.1:0-3498 GCA_043788685.1 Pseudolysobacter sp.
GCAAAAATGCGTCGTACCATAAAAGCTTCGGGTGAATGAACCGGCGCCCACATTCGAATCGAAGCTGTGCACGCGGATGATCTTGCCCGTGCTGTTCAAAACCGTAACGTCGTAGTGTGATTTACCCGCGCAGGTCGAGCCGACACATGGAGTGACATGGGCGACCAGGTTATGAGTACTGCAGGTTGCCGAGCCGTCGTTATTGGCGACGCAGCCGATCACGGTCGAATTTCCCGATGAATCCGGGTTGGTGTAGGAATTGAAAATCAGACGATCGCCTTCGTAGTCGATGCCATCAGCCGCAACGCCGCGCGCGATCAGCAGGTCCCATTGCCCGCTCAGCGAAATATATTCGCGGCCCGATTCTGCTCCGGTGTAGAAAGAGAAACGGCGCAACGTGCTGCTCGCGGTATTGCCGGTTGCGCCCCAGGTCAAAGTGGCGGAATTTTCGCCGAAGAACTGAATCGCGAAATCGCCGATTTTCGTAGGCGTCGGTTTTTTGTACGGGCAACTTGCGGTCGTGCCGATGCATTGGCCGCCGCTGTAAGCTACCAGGCCATTGCTTGCGTTGCTTGGAGAGGTGCTCAGTAGCCATGAGCCGTCGGTCTGTAGCAACAAAAAGCCCTGCATCGTGACGAAGGTTGGTGCCTCGGTTGCTGAAAAAACATAACCCGCAGCGAACAAGTATTCGTTCTGGATTTCGATCGCGATACCCGTGCCGCCACCTTTGCTGCCGTTGTCGGACGTGTACTGCTGATAGAAGCCACTTTCCGGGACGAAGGCGAATGCCGCCAGCGGCGCGAGTAGGGCGGCGATAGCGCCGAGCCATGCACGAAATTTCATGAAGTTGCTCCGTAATGAGTGATCTGGATCGAATGGGGGTGTGGTCAAGTCAAATTGGCCCGTGCGCAATATACGCAAAATGTGGCATGCACATGACGTGCACCTGCAACTGAGCGTTGCAAGCCGCCGGTTGCACTTGAAATGACTCGCTGCGACCGCATAAAACAGCCATCTCGCGGCCCGCGCTGCGTTGACCCATTTCGAGAGAAAACCCAATGCGCATGGATAAACTCACCTCGCGTTTGCAGCAGGCTTTGGCCGATGCCCAGAGCCTCGCCATCGGGCGCGAGCACAACATGATCGAACCGACTCATGTCATGCTGGCGTTGCTCGATCAGCAAGGCGGTTCAACCCAGCCGCTGCTGGCGCAGGCCGGCGTGAATGTGTCGGTGCTGCGCACGCGCTTGAGCGAGGCGCTGGATCGCCTGCCGAAAGTGCGCGGGCAGGAAGGCAGTCTGAATGTCTCAAACGATCTGAATCGGTTGCTCAATCTCACCGACAAGTTTGCCCAGCAACGCAAAGATGCATTTATCGCCAGCGAGTTATTTGTGCTTGCCGCGCTTGATGACAAAGGCGAACTCGGTCAGGCATTGAAGGCCGCCGGTGCGCAAAAATCCTCGCTGGAACAGGCGATCGAACATCTGCGCGGCGGCGATGCGGTGCAGGATGCGAACGCCGAGGAAAACCGTCAGGCGCTGCAGAAATATTGTATCGACCTGACCGCGCAGGCCGAGTCCGGCAAGCTCGATCCGGTGATCGGGCGGGATGAAGAAATCCGCCGCACCATCCAGGTTTTACAACGGCGCACCAAGAATAATCCGGTGTTGATCGGCGAGCCCGGTGTCGGCAAAACCGCGATCGTCGAGGGACTCGCGCAACGTATCGTCAATCACGAAGTGCCGGAAGGTTTGCGCAATCGGCGTGTGCTTGCGCTCGACATGGGCGCGTTGATCGCTGGCGCGAAATTCCGCGGCGAATTCGAGGAGCGGCTCAAGGCCGTGCTCAGCGATTTGTCGAAGCAGGAAGGCAACGTCATCCTGTTCATTGATGAATTGCACACGATGGTTGGCGCTGGCAAGGCCGAAGGCTCGATGGACGCCGGCAACATGCTCAAGCCCGCACTCGCGCGCGGCGAGCTGCATTGCATTGGTGCGACCACGCTCGACGAATATCGTAAGTACGTGGAGAAGGATGCGGCACTCGAACGGCGCTTTCAAAAAGTGTTTGTCGGTGAACCGAGCGTGGAAGATACCATCGCGATTCTGCGCGGATTGAAGGAACGCTACGCCGTGCATCACGGCGTGGAAATTACCGATCCGGCCATCGTCGCCGCGGCCACGTTGTCGCATCGTTACATCGCCGACCGACAATTGCCCGACAAGGCCATCGACCTCATGGACGAAGCCGCGTCGCGTATTCGCATGGAGATCGATTCCAAACCCGAAGAACTTGATCGCATGGAGCGGCGCCTGATCCAGCTCAAGATTCAGCGTGAGGCGCTGAAGAAGGAGAAAGACAACGAATCCAAACAGCGCCTGGCCGATCTCGAAACCGAAATCGCCAAACTCGACCGGCAGTTTTCCGATCTCGAGGAAATTTGGAAAGGCGAGAAGGCGGTTGTGCAGGGCACGACCAGGATCAAGGAGGAATTGGAAAAGGCGCGACAGGAAATGGAAGCCGCAATGCGCACGCAGGATCTCGCGCGTTTGAGCGAAATCCAGTACGGCAAGATTCCGCAACTCGAAAAACAACTCGAAGCCGCTCAAGCGGTCGAGATGAAAGGGTTCAAGTTGTTGCAGCAGAACGTCACCGCCGAGGAAATCGCCGAAGTGGTGTCGCGCTGGACCGGCATTCCGGTGTCGCGCATGCTCGAAGGCGAACGCGATAAATTGCTGCGCATGGAAAGCGAACTGCATCGGCGCGTGATCGGTCAGGACGAGGCAGTAAAAGCCGTGTCGGATGCGATCCGTCGTGCGCGAGCGGGTTTGTCCGATCCGAATCGACCGAACGGTTCATTTCTGTTTCTCGGCCCGACCGGCGTCGGCAAGACCGAGCTGTGCAAGGCGCTGGCTGAATTCCTGTTCGACAGCAATGATGCGATGGTGCGCATCGACATGAGCGAGTTCATGGAAAAACATTCCGTGAGTCGTCTGATCGGCGCGCCGCCGGGCTATGTCGGTTACGAGGAAGGCGGATACCTGACCGAGGCGGTGCGGCGTCGGCCCTACAGCGTGATCCTGCTCGACGAAGTCGAGAAAGCGCATCACGACGTTTTCAATATCCTGCTGCAAGTTCTCGACGATGGTCGTCTCACCGACGGTCAGGGCCGCACCGTGGATTTTCGCAATACGGTGATCGTGATGACCTCGAATCTCGGCTCGCAATACATACAAGAATTGAGCAGCGGCAGCGAAGAAGATTACATCCAGATCAAGGCCGCGGTGATGGGCGTGGTGCAGGCGCATTTCCGTCCCGAGTTCATCAATCGGCTGGATGAAATCGTGGTGTTCCGCCCGTTGGAAAAAGCGCAAATTCGCGCCATCGCACGCATCCAGACCGACTATCTCGGCAAGCGTCTGGGCGAGCGCCAGCTCAAGCTCGATCTGACTGACCACGCGCTCGATCTGCTCGCGAATATCGGTTTCGATCCGGTCT
>JAYVTP010000275.1:0-4921 GCA_043788685.1 Pseudolysobacter sp.
CGATGTCGCTGTCGATGCGCAGTACCAATACATCTCACAAACGCATACCTTCACCGCGCAAGCAACTCGAATTCACGAGAGCCAAGACTTCCGTGCAAGCTATCCGGCGACGGTGAGCGGTAATCCGATCGGAATCGGCCCCACCCCCAACAATGCACGCGATAGCCTGAATACATCGAAACTCAAAGCGTCGTATTACTACCAACGCAAATACGGTGCGACGATTGCCTATTCCCGTACGGACGGCACAACAGACGCCGGACTGTATGGACCGGCATCCGTCGGCGGAAGCAACAACGGCAGCCCTACCACCGCAGGCTTCATTTACGAGCTTGACTACATGCCGATCCAGAATCTGCGGCTGATGCTTCAGTACTTTGATTACAACAAATTTAATGGCGGCAAGAGCAACTACGACGGCGCAGGACGCAATGCGAGCGCCAACAACACATTGTTTTTCAACGCGTGGATCGCGTATTAATCCAGCGATCGCCGTGGCGTCGCGCAGCCTGATAAGTCGAGGACGAAAAGATGAAAAAGTATATGGGTATGATGTCGTGCTTCCTGCTGCCTTTGCTGATCAATGCATCGGCAGCTGCCGCAGAATCCGCCACTACTGCAGATGAGACCGCCACCACACTGGCAACGCAAATATGTTCCAGCTGTCATGGCCCGGGGGGAGATAGCAAGTCGCCAACATTTCCGAAACTCGCAGCCCAACAACAACCGTATGTCGTTGCCCAGATCAAGGCATTTCGCAATAAAACTCGCACGGAACAAGAAGCGCACGACTACATGCTCGGCATGGTGACGCTGATCGACGATGCAACCGCTGAGGCGCTGGGTCGCTACTACGCCAAGCAGCCGCCGCCGCCGCCGGACATTAGCGGCGACGCAGCGCTCGTGGCGAGCGGCAAAAATCTCTTTGAACAAGGCGTTCCTGATCGAGGCATTGCCGCTTGTGCAACTTGCCATGGTGCCAATGCGCAGGGTAACGGCATCTTCCCGCGACTGGCCGGTCAGCATGCCGAGTATGTGCTGCGCCAACTCACTGTCATTCAATCACGCCTGCGCGAATCGCCAGTCATGCACGGCATCATCAAGGACCTGAAACACGACGAAATGAAAGCCGTTGCGGCTTTTGTGCAATCCAAGTAGCCGCTGCAAGATTTCGCGGGGGCTTTGCTTTGAATTGAACCGGCCCACAATCTCATTCAATGCACGTGCGGCGAATTGGACATTATGAATCGCGATGAACTCGCGTCCGTGGCGTATGTTTATTACAAGGCAAATCGACCCCGCCATGGCCGCAGCATAGCGCCGAAAACACCAATATCACGATAGTCCTCACGAAGTTCTCACTTATGTGCGACAACGTACAAAATGTGCCAGTGCGTACACGATAGGCTCACGTCTCGGGAGCGGCAATCTTTGCAAAACCCCTGCAAGATTGAACTCGGGTTTTGTCCGACGCCACGCTCGTCAAATGGAATCAGTCATGTTCGAACAATCCGTTTGTTCCCCCAACCGGTTGCACAATGGGGTGGCGAGTTTCCCCGAACCTTGTACGTGGTACCGCTTGCACTGCATGAGCAAGCCAGCTTTTCGGAAATCCGGGAAGTGCTCGCAGCTTTGGTGACAACCCACCGCGCGACGGAAGATTTGCTCAGGCAAAGTGATCAAGCGGTCCGTGATGCGCGCGAACGCGCGAACATGTGCGAGCGGTTCATCGCGGTGCTCGGGCACGACCTGCGGACCTCATTGCAATCCATCGGCTCAGCTCAAGCAAACGCTGGCTGACGCGTCATCGACCGAGGGTATCGGGCGAATTGAACGGAGCTGCGGTCGAATGACCGAGTCGGTTCAGAATATTCTGGATTTTGCGCACGGACGTCTCAGTGATGGAATTCCGCTTTCCATCCGGCTAGAGAATAGCTTGGCTGATGAACTCCGCATGTCATCGCGGAGGTTCAGTTGATGTACGCCGAGCGTGAGATTTTGAGCGAAATCAATATCATTTTTCCTGTCACCTGCGACCGCCGACGCCTGGCGCAACTACTCGCCAATTTATTGACCAACGCAGTTACCCACGGCGCTCCAGATCAACAATTGAAGGTACGGGTACACAGCTGCGACAAATTGTTTGAGATGTCCGCCAGCAACGGCGGGCGCGCCATCCCAGCCGACGTGCTTGCGAACTTATTCGAGCCTTTTTCTCATGGGATGGACAACACGCAAAATCCCGGGCTGGGTTGGGACTTTATATCGCGGCAGAGATTGCCAAGGCGCATGGCGGAACGCTGACGGTATCGTCGCTGCCGCTGCAAACCTGCTTCACTTTTCGTATGGCGATGCCCGCAAAAATCGTCGTGCAAACTGAGCGGATCAAACCGCTTGGCGAGGAATTATTATTCAGGTAAAAATTGTCCTGAACTCACGATATGCCGCAAGAATATCTTTTGCCAGAGAGCTGGCGTCGGTGTCCAACAATGACCGTTGTTTGGCCTTGGCCTGACGCAGCTAGTCATGGCAAAGACGGCCGCTGCGCGCCTGAATCGAAACCATCAAGCTAGCGGCTATTTCGGTAGTTGATTTGTTTTCACCACACGGCGCACTTTTGCACCCAGCTTGGCGCTCATGGTGAGTAGGCTCGGCCATCGTTTGACCAATCCCAGTAGTGCGGCGGTTGCGCGAGGTCGCATCGCAATATGCGCCATTAATGCTGCGAAACGAATCCGTGGCATGAAGCTGCGCCGCCATCGTCTGGCGTAATCTCGACCAAGTTTTTCGGCGCCATTACCGGCAATAAGTGCGTCGCGGTGTGGAATGAGCGCTTCGCACAACATCCACGCCGATTGGATCGCCATGCTGATCCCTTCGCCGAGGATCGGGTGCGCCTCACCGGCTGCATTTCCGATGGCGAAGCAGTCGCCATTCCACGGCGAACGCGCGCCCGGTTGAAGCGGCCCGACTGTGAGCCACGCTGCAGACAATGTGGCTGGCGCCAGTGCGTCACGCACACCCGCGCAACTCGAAATCACGTGTGCTTATGCGGCCAACGCTGCTGGCAAACCGGGATTGAGTTCACGGCAAGCACGCAATGCATCGCGACGAATACAAAACGCGAGCGTCAACTGATCGTCATCACCGATCACCATGCCGCCATAGCCTCCCGGAAATGAGAGTACTGGCAACAGATTCGGTGCAAAGCATGCACCGCGATAAGTGCCCTTGAAGGCAAACAGATCAGAGTCTCGATGCGGACGCTGCACGCGCTGTGCAGCGATTGGATCCAGTTCCCATGAGCCATGTGCAGCGATCAGCACGGGCGCCGTTAGCATTGCTGTGGCGGTCGTTGCGCGATTGACGACGCGACATGTTTTGCGCCGACCGGGCGAATGGGATACCTGCTTCACGCTCCACGGCTGCCAGACGTGCGCACCAGTTTGCGCTGCACGCGCCAACAACAAGGTATCGAGCTGTTCGCGTCCCAGCGCGCGGCCCCATGGGTGCGGCGGTTCGGCGAACGCTGGCAAATCTGCCAGCAAGGATTCTTCACCGATGAACCATCCAACTTGGCGCAGTTCCGGGCCAGCCAGCTCATCAAACTGCAAGCCGATACCGAGCATATCCAGCAGCGTTAGATTGGTCGCGGCAACACGTTCGCCACACACTTTACGTCGCGGAAACGCGTGCTGTTCGATCACGGCGACTGACCAACCGGCCTGCGCCAATAAAATCGCTGCGGTGGCACCCGCAGGCCCGGCGCCAATGATGATCGCATCATAATCTGCGTGTGTTTCTTCTGGTTTCATTTTCTTCGATGTCAATCTTTCATAACCGCTTTGCTACCGCCAGAAAACGATGGCTGAACAAGCCGGCCGCGCCCTCGCACAAATCTCAGCCGCTCGATTGTGGCCACAATGCCGTGAGTTCCTGCGCATTGAATCCGGCATGCACGCTTGCTACCGCATCGTGCCGTGTAACGTCGTTGCAGCCGATCAGGCCGAGCAAGTGACTGAAGCTCAACGCGAGTCGCGAGCGGCGCGGTTCACAACATAAAAAAGCATTCGCTCGAGCAGCGATTCCGCTAAACAGAGTGCGCAAGTGATCGCTTTCAAAATGATGCATGAACAAATTGGCGACGATGATCGGAGCGTCTGCCGAAGACTGCGCAAGCCAGTCGAACACATCGGCTTGAATCACCTCAACCTTCCAGCCCAATGCACGGAATTCTGCCAGCGTTGCTTCACTTACCACAGGCTGCAGATCGAGCAACTGCAGATGGATCTTCGGCCAGACCGGCGCATAACGACGCGCGAGCTGCAGCAGCGTCTGACCGTCGCCAGCGCCTAACTCCACCACTCAAACTACAAGCGAATTTCGCAAAATATTGTTCAGCGGTTTGCTCAGCAACGTCTGTGTCGCCATCAAGCGATTGATGCGGCGCAGATCACGTCGCGATTGGATGGCACGTGGATCATCTGGCGGCAGTGTGTCCAGCAATTCGAGATGCACTTGGCGCGGCAGGCTCATGTGTCACCGTACTCGTGACACACGTCGCATCGGGTCATGCTACTTCCAGCAAAGCACCCTGACTGCTGAAGCCCGCGCCAAACGACGCCAGCCACCAATGACCGCTGGGCGCTTCTTCGGCCAGCGCCATCTGCAATACAAAATATACAAATGCACTACTGAGATTGCCGTACTCGCTCAGCATGGCCGCACTGAAGCGCACATCAGTCTCGGTAAGGCCAATCCGTTCGCGCAGCGCGGCCAGAACATCACGCCCGCCGGCGTGCCAAATCCAAGTGTTGATATCCGATTGGCTGATACCTTCGGCGCCAAGCACGTTCTCAAGCACTTGCTGCGCATACGTTGCTGCAAGCTTCGGCACACCCAGAGTGAGCACGTTGCGCAT
>JAYVTP010000276.1:0-5159 GCA_043788685.1 Pseudolysobacter sp.
ACTGCTGGTCGGCAAGCCGATTTCGGGTCAGCGCAGCGACATGCGTGGCCTCGCGCACAAGATCGCCGACGACGTTTACGAGAAAATTCTCGGCGTGCGCGGCGCGTTCTGGACGCGCGTGGCCTACATCACCTCCAGCGGTAGCGGCAACAACATGAATTACGCGCTGATGGTTGCTGATTCCGATGGTTACGGCCCGCAGACCGTGGTGAAGTCGCACGAGCCGCTACTGTCGCCAGCGTGGTCGCCGGACGGCAACAGAATCGCTTATGTCTCGTTCGAGCGTGGCAATTCGGCGATCTACATTCAGGACATTTCGACCGGTTCGCGCGAGCTGGTGTCGGCCAACAAGGGCATCAACGGCGGACCCTCCTTTTCGCCGGATGGCAGCCGCCTGGCGATGACGCTGTCATACGGCGGTAATCCGGATATCTACATCATGGATCTCGCTACCAAAAAAACCACGCAGATCACCAAGCATTTTGCGATTGACGTCGAAGCGACCTGGATGCCGGACGGGCAGAGCCTGATTTTCACGTCGGATCGTTCCGGCAAACCGCAGTTGTATCAGGCCTCGATTAGCGGTGGGGACGCGACGCGCATCAGCTTCCAGGGCGAATACAACGCCACGCCATCGATCATCAACGATGGCCGCAGTGTAAAAATCGCTATGGCGCAAGGCGGCGGGAATGTGTATCGTATTGCTGTTTTAGACCGCGTCAGTGGCGAAAGTAAAATAATTTCGCCCGGTAGCCTGGATGAACACCCCAGTTTTGCGCCGAATGGCAGCATGCTGATTTATGCCGCTACCGAAGGTTCGCGCGATGTTTTATATGCGATTTCTGCAGATGGTCTTGTGCGACAGCGCCTGGTTCTTGCCGACGGCGATGTGCGCGAGCCGTCATGGTCCCCGTATCGCAAGCGTTGAAGAAGAAAGTGCACCGGTCCACGGTGTGCGCGAGTGTAAGTTTTTATTTTAGCTAACCATTGAGGGAACACCATGAGCCATCCGAATCTGAACACCTTTTTCCGCGTTGCCTTGTGCGGCGCGCTAGTGCTGAGTATGGCCGCCTGTGCCAAGAAAGCCGTCAAGACCGACATGCAGCCGTCGAACAACGACAGCAGCGCCAACACCCAGCCGACCAAGCAGAACGGCAAGTACACCGTTGGTTCGCTCGATAGCGACAGCTGCCTGCGTCAGCGCGTTGTGTATTTCGATTACGACAAGGCCGAAATCGCGTCGGATTTCCGCGCGGCGATCGCTTGCCATGCCGAATACCTGCGTGAGTTCCCGGGCGCACGCGTAACCCTCGAAGGCAATACCGACGAGCGCGGCACGCGCGAGTACAACCTCGGCCTCGGCGAGCGTCGTGGCAATGCAGTCAATTCCGCACTTTCTTCGGCCGGTGCATCGTCAAGCCAGCTCAACGTAGTCAGCTACGGTGAAGAGCGCGCGACTTGCAAAGAGCACGCTGAAAGCTGCTGGCACAAGAACCGCCGCGTCGAGATCGTCTACAGCTCGAAGCAGTAAGATCAGACCATGCGCACGCTGTACCCTGTAACTCGTTTCGTTGTGGCGCTGGCCTTGATGGCTGGCGCTGGCTGGGCTTGCGCTCAGGATTCCGGCCGTCTGAGCCTCGCTGACCGTGTTGCCCGCCTCGAGCAACAATCGCAAAGCGGCTCGGGTGTCGATATGGTCAACCAGATCAATGCCCTGCAAGCACAGGTGCAGACACTGCAAGGCCAGCTCGAAGAGTCCAAGCATCAACTCGACGAACAAAAACAGAGCGGCAAAGCGCAGTACTCCGATCTTGATTCGCGGCTTTCCAAGCTCGAAGGTCGCGGCACCGGTGCCGCACCTTTGGCTGGCGCAGCGGCGGCCAATCAAGGTCAGATGCAGGATGTAACGCTCGGCGCCACTGGCGCCGCAGCGTCTGCCGTTTCGGCAAAAAATGCCGTTGCGGCGGATCTGCAAAACCCGGTGGAAACCGCGCGTCGTTCGCCGGCGTTGGGCAGCAATACACCGGCGGCGCCCGCTGATCCGGCTGCGGAAAAAGCCGCTTACGATGAAGCCTTCACGGCGTTGAAAGATGGCCGTTATGCCGAATCCGCACGCCGTTTCCAGGCGTTTACGGCGGATTATCCGAACAGCGATTTGTCCAGCAACGCCAACTACTGGCTCGGCGAATCGTATTACGTTACCCAGAATTATCGCATCGCACTGGAGACTTTCCAGAAGCTGCTGGCGTTGTTTCCGACCAGTCAGAAAGCTCCCGATGCGCTGCTGAAAGTCGGCTATTGCCAGTACGAAATGAAAGACTGGAATGCCGCTGAAACCACGCTCAACAGCGTCGTGCAGAAATATCCGAACACCACCGTCGCCAGCCTCGCGCAGGGCCGCTTGCGCGCGCTCAAGCTTGAAGGCCGTCACGGCTGATCGTCCATCCAGGAGCCTTGGCTGTGGCCGAAGGCGATAGCAATTCTCAAATCCTCCGTCTTGCGTTAGCCGAACGCCTGCGCATCAGCGAGATTTTTTGTTCGATCCAGGGCGAGTCGCGCAGTGCCGGCTGGCCGACTGTATTCGTGCGTCTGACCGGCTGCCCGTTGCGTTGCACGTGGTGCGATACCGAACACGCGTTTCACGGTGGTGGTTGGCGTACCATCGACAACATCGTGCACGAAGTCGCCACGCACAAGACGCATCATGTCTGTGTCACCGGCGGCGAGCCGCTGGCGCAGAAACGCTGCCTGACGTTGTTGCAACGCCTGTGCGACGCCGGCCACGAAGTATCGCTAGAAACCAGCGGCGCGCTCGATATTTCGCAGGTCGATGCGCGCGTGATCAAGGTCGTCGATTTGAAGGCGCCGGGTTCCGGCGAGCACAAGCGCAATCGCTGGCAAAACATCCCGCTGCTCACGCCATCGGATCAGATCAAGTTCGTGCTGGCCGATCGCGCCGATTACGACTGGGCCAACGCTGCGCTGACCGAACACAAGCTGCACGAGCGCTGTGAGGTGTTGTACTCGCCAGTGCATGGCAGTCTTGCACCGCGCGAACTGGCCGAGTGGATACTCGCCGACCGCTTGCCGGTGCGCATGCAAATGCAGTTGCACAAGTTGCTGTGGGGCGATGTGCCGGGGCATTGATGCGCGGCATCGATTCCAGATGCCGGTAACTTTTTCAGTTTGGGCCACCAGCTCCGCTGTTGACAGCCCCATTAGCTTTTTTGCTCGTCGTTCCCGCCTGCGCGCGAATGACGATTTGTTTTCGACTTTGATATGGTCTGGAAAGTTATGCGCCCATCCACTTCATTACCACGCGCCGTCGTTCTGGTATCCGGCGGCATGGATTCTGCCGTGGTGCTCGCCCTTGCGCGCGAACAGGGTTTCGATTGCTACGCATTGAGCGTTGCCTACGGTCAGCGACATTCCTCCGAACTCGAAGCTGCCGCGCGCGTATCGCAAGCGATCGGCGCGATTACGCATAAAGTGGTCGTGGTGGATCTGCGCGCGATCGGCGGCTCGGCGCTCACGGCGGATATCGACGTGCCCGAGCAAGGCGGCGCTGGCATCCCGGTCACTTATGTACCGGCGCGCAATACCATCATGCTGTCGATCGCGCTTGGCTGGGCCGAAGTGCTAGCTGCCGACGAAATTTATTGCGGCGTCAACGCGGTGGATTATTCCGGTTATCCGGATTGTCGCCCCGCATTTATCGAAGCGTTCGAACGGCTCGGCAATCTCGCCACCAAGGCCGGCGTCGAAGGCCACGCGCTGCAGGTGCGCGCACCGCTGATGCGCATGAGCAAGGCCGATATCGTACGCGAAGGCATACGCCTGAACGTCGATTTCGCGGCCACCGTTTCCTGCTACAACGCCGATGGCAACGGTCGCGCTTGTGCGCATTGCGATGCGTGTCGTTTGCGCGCTGACGGCTTCATTGCCGCTGGCGTGAGCGATCCTACACGTTACGTCTAACCGGCCAGCACGCACGATGCGCTGATTGCGGTGCGCAACAGTGCATGGAAATCAGGCTCATCCCGTCGCCTTCACTCCAACATCGCGTACAGGGAAACCATAATCCGTGGCGCGAAGTGCTAGTCGCAGCGTTTTTCACTTGTCAGCGCACGCATCTGGCCCTACACTTCGCAGTCCGCAATTCCCGCCGTTGAGATTCATCGTCACGGCGTTCTGCATGCACCTTGGGCCGTTAGCTCAGTTGGTAGAGCAGCGGACTTTTAATCCGTTGGTCGATGGTTCGAATCCATCACGGCCCACCATGTAAATCAATCGCTTGCATGACGTGTTCATCATGATATTCCAGCACGGGGACACCTGCGGGGACACGTAGCGGGTAACCGGCCTGCCGCGGAAGTTTGTTTTCGACAAGTGCTGCAATTTAATTGACAAAAAAATCGTGAAGGCTAGGATGGCGGCAGCTGTTGCCGAGCCCACCAACGCGAGTGGAGTGATTTATGGTGTCTGTATTCGACGCCGCGAAATACATCACGGAGAAATGCGGAGAGATTTCCGCCATGAAACTCCAAAAGTTGATGTACTACTGCCAAGCTTGGAATCTGGTTTGGCAGGAAGATCCACTGTTTTCCGACGAGTTCGAGGCGTGGGCAAATGGTCCTGTACTGCCTGCGATTTACAATAGCCACAGAGGGCAATTCAAGGTCTCGTCGGAGACGTTTCCAGAAGGTGACGCGGCTCGGCTTTCAAAAGTAGAGCGAGCGAACGTAGACAAGGTGCTGGGATTCTATGGTGAGAAGACCGCCCAGTGGCTAAGTAACCTCAGTCACCAAGAAGACCCGTGGCTGAGGGCGCGCGGCGCTACCGAAGTGGGCGCGTTCTGCGATGCGGTCATCTTAAAATCTGCCATTCATGAATACTACTCCGCGCTTTAACTCAGTTTGTGAGCCAAAAGGCTGAGGAAAGAGAGCGAAAACGCGCGGCCAAGCTGCAGCGATTCGAAGACAGTAAGGCGCTATTTGTTCAACGCGTGGCTCTGGTCGAATCCCCTGTGACCAGAAATGTCCCGTTGCATGACGTAGGCCCACGGCTTGCGCCTCACCACGCCATCGTCGCCACCAGGCTTGGTCGACAGGAGGACGAAGCAGGTGAGCCAAGGGCGCCGAAATCTAGATACGCCTCAA
>JAYVTP010000277.1:0-7927 GCA_043788685.1 Pseudolysobacter sp.
ATGGCGTTTTTCGTCTACGTGATGGTCAACGGCGGCATGATCACGGGCTTGCTGCCCGTGGTCGGCGTGCCGCTGCCGCTGGTGAGCAACGGCGGCACCTCGGCGGTATCGCTGCTGGCCGGTTTTGGCGTGCTGATGTCGATTCACGGCCACCGCAAGTTGGTCTCGCGTTAAGTCAGTTGCTGTGGCGCGCGTGTTAGAATCTGCTTAGTATGTTGCGATTTTCAATCAATCCTTACCCGCCCGCTTCCGCATGATGCAACGCTGTTTTTCCCTCTTGTTTGGCATGCTCGCCTGGAGCGCCGCCGTCGCTCTGGATGCGCCGGCGGAAAGCCATCCCGGCGCACGTGTATTCGCCGCCGAACTGGCGCGCGATCCACTCGCAATCGAGCAAGGTTTGAGCGAGGCGGCAATCCTCGCCACGCTGGCTCAGGCGCGTTATCAGCAAACCATCATTGATGCGATTTCGCGCCCCGCCGAATCGAAGGCGTGGAAGGACTACCGGCCGATTTTCCTGACCGACAAGCGCGTCAACGACGGCGTCGTGTTTTATCGCGCGCACGCCGAGTTGCTGCAGCGTGTCGAAAAAGAATTCGGCGTGCCGGCGAGCATCATCGTCACGATCATTGGCGTCGAAACCAGTTACGGCCGCATCACCGGCAAATATCGCGTGCTCGACGCGCTCACCACGCTGGCATTTTATTATCCGGCGCGTGCGCCGTTTTTCCAGGGCGAACTGAAGCAATTATTCCTGTTGCACGGCACGCGCTTTCCATACGCCACCACCGAACTCATGGGCTCGTATGCCGGCGCGATGGGCTGGGGCCAATTCATGCCGAGCAGCATCGCCAAATTTGCGCGCGACGAAGACAGCGACGGCAAGATCGATCTGTGGAATTCGATTTCCGACATCTGCGCCAGCGTCGCCAACTATTTCACCGCCCACGGCTGGCAAACCGGCGGTCCGGTCGCGGTGCGTGCGAACGTGGACAACAACGCGCGTGCGGTCACGCCAGTATCACTCGAACCGGTTTATCCACTCGCACAACTCGAAGAATGGGGTTATCACCTCGGTAGCGGTCCGGACGGCATCAAACCCGACGGCCAGACCCCGGTCACGTTGCTGCAACTCGAAGGCGCAGAAGGCACGGAATTCTGGATCGTGTTCCAGAATTTCTACGTGATTTCGCGCTACAACCGCAGCCCGCTCTACAGCATGGCGGTATTGCAGTTGAGCGAGGCAATCACGCGCGAGTTGAGCAAACCGGCGCAATGAGAAATCTCTCGGCGCTGGTTTTGCTGGCGATGGTCGGTTTGCTGCTAGGCGCGTGCTCGCACCAGCCGATACGCAGCAGCGCGCCCGCGCCGCATCCGCCGGAACGCTCGCTGCCGCCGACGCCGCCGAACCAGGACAGCGGGCCGATGATCGCGCCCGATGTCAGCAACATTCCCGAGCCGGTGCCAAAACTCGAACCGCTCGCAAAATACGGTAACAAATCGCCCTACAGCGTGCTCGGTCAGGATTACAAAGTGCTGCCGCGCGCCGAAGGTTATGTCGAACGCGGCATCGCCTCGTGGTACGGCAATAAATTCCACGGCCAGTTCACCTCAATGCGCGAACCGTACGACATGTACCTGTTCACCGCGGCGCACAAGACCTTGCCGATCCCGTGTTTTGCGCGCGTCACCAATCTCGAGAACGGTCGCAGCATCGTCGTGCGCGTGAACGATCGCGGCCCGTTTGTTGACAATCGCGTTATGGATCTGTCGCTCGTCGCGGCGGTCAAGCTCGGCATCTGGCAGAAAGGCACCGGGCTGGTCGAAGTGCGCGTGATCGATCCGCTGCGCACGAATGCGGAACCCGCGCCGGCGCCCGCGGTCGTAGCTCTCTTGCACACCCCCAAAATTTATCTGCAGGTCGGCGCATTTGGCGAGCGTGCGAACGCCGAACGCGCCGCCGCGACGATTCAGCGCGCCAAGCTCGGCGATGTCCGCATCGTGCACGGCGATGCCGGCGGACACGGCATCGATCGGGTGCGTATCGGCCCGCTTGCCGATGTCGATACGGCAGACCGGATCACGCCGCAAGTGCGCGCGCTCGGGCTGGGCGAGCCGCGTGTCGCGCTGGACGATTGAGCGGCTGTCTGATCGCACGGTAATTAATTTGCGCCACGCCTTCGCCATTTTTCGAACATGTTTTTGGATCAATCTCTTCGAGATCAATCGTTTCAGGACTACTCTTCTCAGATCATGGAATTATCGATGAACCTGTTGTATCGCGTCTTGTTGGGCGCTGCGCTCGCCACGACTTTGTCCGCCCCGGCGCTGGCAAAAAAACACCCCAAACCCGCTGCGACGACGGATTCCAGCCAACCGGCGCCCGCACCGAATACCGCGGCGGCGAGTGCGACAGCGACGCCGGCAGCAACCACGCCGCAGACCGGGCCGCGCCCGGATGCTGCAAAACCCGGTGCGCTGAATGTGCCCACACCGCCAGCGCCGGAATTCAACGCCAAAAGTTACGTGCTGATGGATTTCGTCAGCGGTCAGTTACTGGTATCGAGCAATCCTGATGAACGTGTCGAGCCGGCATCGATCACCAAGATCATGACGTCCTACGTCGTCTCAGCCGAGCTCGCGGTGGGCAAGGTGAAGATGGAAGACGATGTTTTCATCAGCGAAAACGCCTGGCGCGGCGGCGGCGCGGGCACCGATGGCTCGACCAGTTTTCTCGTGCTGAATTCCAAGGTGAAGCTCAAGGATTTGCTGTACGGCATGATCATCCAGTCCGGCAACGACGCCGCGATCGCACTGGCCGAACACATCGCCGGCTCGGAAACCACGTTCGCCGAACTGATGAATCAGTACGCCAGCAAACTCGGCATGAGCAACTCGCATTTCGTCGATGTCAGCGGCCTGCCGAATGCCGATCACTACACCACCGCGCACGATATCGCGTTGTTGTCGCGCGCGCTGATTCGCGATTATCCGCAGGATTACGCGATCTACTCGATCAAGGAATTCGAATGGAACGGCATCAAGCAACACAATCGCAATACCCTGTTGTGGCGCGATGCCAGCGTCGACGGCATCAAGACTGGCCACACCAAATCCGCCGGCTTTTGTCTTGCGGCGTCAGCCAAACGCGGCGATCAGCGGCTGATCAGCGTGATCATGGGCGACAGCGGCGAGAAACAACGCGCCGATGACAGCCAGGCATTGTTGAACTATGGCTTCCGCTTTTTCGAGAGCCGGAAACTCTACGAAGGCAACAAGCCGCTGGTCACGCCGGTATTGTGGAAGGGAGAATTCGATACGCTGCCGCTCGGCATCGCCGAGGATTTGCTGGTGACCTTGCCGCGCGGTCGCTACAACGATATGAAAGCCAGCATGGATCTCCCCAATCATCTGATTGCGCCGTTCACAAAGGGTCAACAGGTCGGTACGCTAAAACTTGCACTCGATGGCAAGCCCCTGCTCGAGCGTCCGTTGATCACCTTGAACGCCGCGGCGTCGGGCGGTTATTGGCACAGCTTCACGGACGGCATGGGGCTGTGGTGGAAAGGTGACAAACCCGATGTTGCGGTCAAGCCGCCGGAAGCGCGATTGCCGGATAATCGATAGGAGCTTGCGCATGAAAACGCTCGATGATCTCAAGCCGGAAAATCCCGAACAGGGATTTCAGTTTCCCGGCGTGTTCGAAATCACCGTGCTTGGCGCGGCGGATGCGCTACTCGAATCGCGTATTCCATCGATCCTCGCCGAGCTCGGCTTGAGCGTGCTCGCCGGCATGCACAGCCGCACATCGAGCGAAGGCCGCTATCTGTCGCTGACCTTGAGTTTTGCGTGCCCGAGCCGCGAGAAATACGATGCCGCACATGCGGCTTTGCGCGCCGATCCCGCCGTGCGCTGGACGATCTGAGCCGATATGGCCGAACCTGCACCGCTGCTGATCCGCCATCTGGGCCGTCGCGATTTTGTGTCGGTGTGGCGCGAGATGGAAGCCTTCACCGACGCGCGCGACGACAACACCGGTGACGAGGTCTGGCTGGTGCAGCACGATCCGGTATTCACGCTCGGCCAGGCCAGCAAACCCGAGCACGTGCTCGACGCGCGCGATATTCCGCTGGTGCAGACCAATCGCGGTGGGCAGGTGACTTACCACGGCCCGGGTCAGATCGTGGCGTATCCGCTGATCGATTTGCGCCGCATCGGCATCGGCGTGCGCGAATTCGTCTGCCGCATCGAGCAAGCCATCATCGACACTCTCGCGCATTGGAATATCGAAGCGCTGCGCCGCGAAAATGCACCGGGCGTATACGTCGCCGGAGCCAAGGTCGGCGCACTCGGCCTGCGTGTGCGCCGCGGCTGCACGTTTCACGGCCTTGCTCTTAACGTGGCGATGGATCTCGAACCGTTCCGCCGCATCAACCCGTGCGGTTATGAGGGTTTGCAGGTTACCCAGGTCAGCGATCTCGGCGGCCCGTCGTCGATCGAACATGTCGAGGCCGTGATGGTTGTCGAACTCGCGCAGCAACTCGGGCTGGAATTGCACGAGGTCAATCCCCATCTGCCTTTATCTGCTGCTGGCCCTGCCAATAGCGCGAATGTTAGCCTGCCCGCATGAATGAATTAGCCTCCAAGATTATCCCGCTCGTTGTCGTCGGCGAAAAAATGCTCGGCGAAGACAAAATCGCGCGCAATCGTGCGCAGTTTGACAGCGCCCCGGCGTTGCGCAAACCGAGCTGGATTCGCGTACGTATTCCGCAAGGCAACGCGGTTGCCAAGCTCAAATCCAAGTTGCGCGAAAACTCGCTGGTAACGGTGTGCGAAGAAGCCTCGTGCCCGAACATCCACGAGTGTTTTTCGAAAGGCACCGCCACGTTCATGATCCTCGGCGAAGTCTGCACGCGGCGCTGTTCATTCTGCGATGTCGCGCATGGCCGACCGAAACCGCCGGACCTCCACGAGCCCGCCAATCTCGCGCGCACAATCCACGACATGGGACTGCGTTACGTGGTGATCACCTCGGTCGACCGTGACGATCTGCGCGACGGCGGCGCGGCGCATTTTGCCGAATGCATCCGTCAGGTGCGCGCGAGAAGTCCGAGCACGAAGATCGAGATCCTCACGCCGGATTTCCGCGGTAAAGGCCGCATGGAACGCGCGCTGGAAATATTCAATGAATCGCCGCCGGATGTGTTCAACCACAATATCGAAACCGTGCGCGAGCTTTACAGTGGCGTGCGTCCGGGTGCCGATTACGACTGGTCGCTGAGCCTGCTGCAGCGTTTCAAGGCGCAGCATCCGAACGTGCCGACCAAGTCCGGCATCATGCTCGGCCTCGGCGAGACAACGGAACAATTACACGGTGCAATGAACGATTTGCGTGCGCACGATGTCGATATGGTCACGATCGGGCAATACCTGCAGCCGACGGCGCATCATCATCCGGTATTGCGCTACTGGACCCCGGACGAATTTCAGGCGCTCGCGGATTACGGTCATGCGCTCGGTTTCAGCCATGTCGCGTCGGGGCCGTTGGTGCGCTCGTCCTACCATGCCGATGAAATGGCGCACGCCGCAGGTTATGTTGTCGATTCCAACGATAATCTGGACTCTCCATCGATAGTTCAGACTGAACATCGATAGGCACGACTGGAGACTTTCGTGCCGGCAAGGATTCCGCCCGTTCGAGAGTTTCCCGACGACGGCGCACTCTGGCGTATTGAGGCCTTGGGCGTTGTAGAACAAACGCTGCCGGAAGCCAAAATCGAAGTACACCTTTGCAAAGGTGTTCTATCCAGATCATCGCCCGGGCAACCTAAAACCACTCCTTACCGAATGACTGTAAAAGTGGGTATCGGGCAGATCGCCTATTTGGCTTTGGGGTCGTACTGGCAGAAGCGCCGTCGACTCGAACAGTCGGCTGGAGTTCGGCGCACTCTGCCCGTTCTTGAGATAAAAGACAGCCACACGCGCTTGGTACGACTATCTCATCCGGTCGGGCAGACCGAGGAGGGTAAACCGAAGTGGATGATTCCACCTTTCCACTACTCTCTGCCTTCCGATGTATACAAATCTCAGTGCATCGCGATCGAACATGATGGCGATCCGTTTGCCGTGCTGTTGCCGGTAAGCGAGGCGATCCGCTTCTACTACGCCCGCTCGACGGATCTCGCGAACGTGATGTTCAACGGAATGCTACAGCATTCTCCGGAAGACGTTTACGACGCGGCGCTCAGCGGCAAGCTCGATCAAAGTGGACGCATGGTGGTGTCCCGCACAAGCTGGCTCGCAGATAACGATTGCTGGATCATTCGTCGAATTCTCGGCGATCAACATGCGCGCAATGGTGCGGAGCGAATTCACAATTCCTTGTCCAAGGCATCGGCAAATCAGGACCCGACTTTTCCGGAATGCGAGTTGCCGTTTCGTGGTCCCGCAACTTGGGCTGTACGAGCTATCGATATTTCGGCGGCCCGTGAAAAACCGAGATGGCTGATTTTGGAAATCGAACATTGTTCGGCGCCATTTCCATTCGACGAACTGGAAGTGATTGCCGACAACGATGGGCGCAAGGCCGGCAAAGAGACCGATCGGCCTGATGACGAGAAGATTCCGGCATGGCGTCAGCGAAAGAAGCAAGCAATCGCCAATCAGGATGACGAGCTGCAAAGTGCTGAAGCGCCGGCAGCAGATGTCGAGCCTGTCGTTCTCAGTAATCCGGGGGAGTGCTTCGGTGCCTTGCACGGCAAGCATCCTATCAAGACTCCGAAGTCGGAGTGTCGTTACAAGTCCGCGCAGCTGCATTCGACCGTCGCCACGGGCAAGGATATCGGCACCGGTGAAGGAACTCATAGCGAAACGAAGATCAAGCCTGGCGAGGTTGTCTGGGATAAGCGTGACGACGACCATCAAACGCGCAATCGACGCAAATCCCTCGAAGCTTCCTTTGCAGCGCTTTACGCCGTAGTCGATGCGATCAACGAAACCGCTAGCGCAAAAGCAGCTGTGCGCGAATCTAAGCTCAATTCTTACATCCCGTTAACCGGTCATCAAAACAAACGGCAGTGGTCATTTCTGGATTCCAGCAGGGAACTGCGTCGTGAAACCATGCTGATCGATATTGTTGTTGACGGTCGATGCGGTTGCTTGGTTGAGTTTCAGCAGCGGGTGGGCGAACGTTGTGTGATGTGCCTGCTCGTTTGCCGCAACACGGCTCAACTCGAAGATGCCGAACTCTCGAAATTGCTGTCACTGCTCGCGAAGAAGAAAGGGGTTTGGAAGAACGTGAAATGTCCCTACGAGAGAGTTGAGATCAAGTCGATACGCCACACCAAACCGACAGCAAGCGAATTGGCTAACGCCATCGTAAAAGTACTTATTGTTTGATTATCTGGATATTTCCAGTCAGTTGGACGCCTTGTGCCAGCGAAACTGACCCTGCAGTACCAGAAAGCCGACCAGATCTGGATCCAGCGTCCGCAAGATTCGTGGAATTCAAGTTCGCCCTATCTTCCTCGGAGCTTGGATCCCCAGTTCCGATAGAAATCTGAATGCGTTAATCTTCGCGTCGAACTCGTGATGTGGCGCGCCTGTAAGAGGAAGTGGACGCGCGCTCAATACGGGGTTATCTCGCCAAACTCCTCCAAGTGCTTACGCATTTCGGATGCGTACCATGAGCCGAGTCCCTCAAGAAGCCGCAGGTCGAGTATCGCCCCTTTAGGTTCATTCATTGCGAGAATCAGCGCGGCAAATTCTTTGATCGAAAGATCTTCCGTCTTCGACGCGATAACCAGCCGTAACAACTCGCCAGATCTTGGTAGGGAAGACAAAATCGCTTCGACTGATTGACCGAGTGCCCCCCTCCCGATTTGCTCCTCAGGGTCGATGAAGGAAAGCAACTTGACGACGTCCTCAAGTT
>JAYVTP010000278.1:0-2428 GCA_043788685.1 Pseudolysobacter sp.
TGCTCAAAGACATCGCCGCCGAAGACCTCGCCAGCGCGGTGCGACTGGCCGCACGCGGCGAAGCGACACTGCATCCGCGCATCGCCGCACGCCTGGTCAACGCGGTGCGCAATCCCGCCGGTGGCGGTCCTGCGCTGGCCGACATTTTGAGTCAACGCGAACGCGACGTGCTCATGCTGATCGCCGAAGGCATGAGCAATATCCAGATCGCCACGCGTCTGGAAATCGGCGAGAAAACGGTCAAGACGCATGTGAGCAATCTGCTCGGCAAACTCGGCGTGAATGATCGCACGCAGGCAGCAGTGTTTGCGTGGCGACGTGGGTGGGTGAGCTCGTAATAGATAGCTACGTTGAGTCGAGTAAATCGCAGAGGTATGTTCTTCCCATGAATCCTGAATTCGCACCGCTTTTGAAACTCGGTTTGGCCGAGCGCCTGCAACTTGTGGAAGACCTCTGGGACAGCATCGCCCTGGAAGCGACTGACTTGCCTGTCGCGCCGTGGAAATCGGCGGAACTGCATCGACGCAAAGAACGATTTTCTGCTGCCCCAGACTCAGGCCGCAGCTGGGACGAGGTAAAAGAACGCGTACGTTCCGGGCATGAGTAGACGCATCATTTTCGCACGCGAGGCGGAAAGTGACATCGCGGAATTCTACGCGTGGTACGAGGATCAAGCACCCGGTTTCGGAGAAGAATTCTTGCGCTGCGTCGGCGCATGCATCGAAACCCTGCAGCGCAATCCGTTCCTGTATCGCGTCGCGGTCGATGCATTTCATCGTGCACTGGTGCGACGTTTCCCGTTTGAAGTTTTCTACGAAATCACAGACAAAAGCATCGTTGTGTATTCGGTGTTTCATTGCTCACAAGAACCGGGAAAGTGGCATCGGCGTCTTGAGCGGAAGTGAACACTGTAGTCAAGATCAGCCAGCACTCTGCCCGGCAAACTCGGCGTCAACGACCGCAAGCAGGCGGCGGTGTGTGCTTGGCAGCGCAGGTGGGTGAGTTCATAATCCACAGCGGCGCGGCGCGCGCACTCGTCGGCCGTTCCAATCCTGAATTTGCATCGCTATCACGTGTAGAAGCTATCCAGCTCAACACCTACAAATGCAATTACCGTTTCGTACCAATAAAACCTGGCTCACCGACGCTCAGCTGATTCTGCTCGATGCTGTCTTCGACCTCGACGCTCCGCTCTTTAGTCTTCGTGACGAAGTTTTTCGACAGAATTGGAATCTTCGCTATTCGCACGGCCTCGGCGACATTGAATTGCTCGCTCAGCTGGAGTTTTTACGCGAACGTGGCCTGTTGAAAGTTGAAAATGAACGAAACCAGATGTTTTTTTGCATGACAGCCGCAGGCGGCGCCTTATGGTCGGATGAGCGATGTCCGGTTTGGGAGCGATACTGTTACGACAGTTACACTTGGACCGTGCACCAGCGGACGTTTGTGAGATTGACGTCCGTATCCTCGCAAACGCGCGACGAGTTCATGAACGCGACTGCGCTCGATCCCGATCGTACTCTTGTTGTCAAAACCCGCTTCGTTACCGTCAAGGATCGGGGATTGATCAAATGGTATCCGTTCGACCGGGTTCATGTCGGACTTGCGATCTATCAAGAGAAGCGCAGCTGGACCCCCGAAGGAATGCAGCGATCTAATCAGCACCGGGCATCAATGGAAAAAAGCCGAAGTTGGTGGCGATGCATCTCGGAGCTACAGCGGTTTGTCACGGCAGCGACCTGACTGCGAATTGACGCCAAACCATTGCGGCAATTTTCCTCAAAGACAATTTGGTACTGGATCACGAAAATCGGAACTTCGATCACTGCTTTTGGTGAATGCTATCGCTGCATTCGTATCACGATATCTTCGGCAGCCACATGCCCATCAGTGCGCCAAAAATACCCACACCCATCGCCACGGTTAGCAGCAATAGCCCCGTCGAAAAACCGAGGCGCGCGACGGCGTTATCGCGGCGTTGCGCCGCGAAATAAACTTCGAGCACGGCCAGCGGTACCAGCGTTTGGGCGAAGGACAGAAAGCTCAGGGTTGGGCCGGTGAATGTTTCTGGGTCGAAACCGGCGGGGCCGTGATTGAGCAGAATCCAGAACATCAAGCCGATACGGTAAAACCACACAGCATTGGCGACCAGGTACAGGCGCAGCGCCCAGCGCCGATGCACGACAATTTGCCGTGCCAGCGCATGGCGCAGCGCCATGATGGCGCAGAGCAAGATCAGCAATGCACCGAACGTGCTGCCGAGATGCTGCGGCAAATCGCCGACGCTGCCGCGTATCCACAGCATGTACAAACCGGCAAGGCTGGTTGCGCAAACAGCGAGCAAAAACACACGCCCGTTCCAGCGATGCAACTTCGGTGCGCGTTGACGCACCATCGGCAGCAACTGGATCAAGCCGCCGATGACGAT
>JAYVTP010000279.1:0-5452 GCA_043788685.1 Pseudolysobacter sp.
GCAACAACGGGCGTGTGTGCCGTTGGCGCAGGCGAAAACCTGTCCGGAGGCGTTCTATCGTGGCTTGCGCGTGATGGCGCTGGACGGCAGCAACTTTGAGCTGGCCGATGAGGCCGGGAATGCGCAAACTTTCGGCTATCCCGGCAGCCGCACCGGGGTAGCGGGTTACCCGCAGGCGCAATGCGCGGTGCTGGTCGAATGCGGCACCCACGCCATTATCGATGCCAATATCGGCGCCTATCGGGATTCGGAGTGGAGCGTGTGCAAGCCGTTGCTAGCAAGCCTGGACGCGAGCATGCTGTGCCTGGCCGACCGCGGTTTCAATGGCATCGAATACTGGCGTAACGCGGCGAGCACGGGCGCGCAATTGCTGTGGCGCTGCGCTAACAACCGACAGTTGCCCGTGCGCCAGGCGCTCAGCGACGGCTCGTATCTGAGCCGGCTATACACACCCCGGCGTGATGAAGCCACGGCCATCACCGTGCGCGTGATCGAATACAGCGTGCCCGATACCGAGGGCGTACCGATGCGTTATCGCCTGCTCACCTCGTTGCTGGACGAGAACCACGCACCGGCCCTGGCATTGGCGGCGCTGTATCACGAACGCTGGGAGGCGGAAGCGGTGTTTGATGAACTCAAGACGCATTTGCACCAGCGGCGCCGGGTGTTGCGCAGCAAAACCCCGGATCTGGTGCGGCAGGAATTTTATGCGTGGGTGCTGGCGCACTATGCCGTGCGCTGGCTGATGTTTTCTGCGGCCACCGCGCACGCACTGCCGCCGCGAAAACTTTCCTTCGTGGCCCACCTGCAGTTGCTGCGCAGAACGCAACCTCACTCCGGGGATTTTTCCCCCGGCCCATCCGCAGCGGCGTAAACGCTGGTTCAACCAACTGCTGCATCATGCGGCCACACTTCGCTGTACGAGTGGTCGTGGCTTATCGAATCCGCGCCGGGTCAAACGGCACCTTTCGTCGTTTCCGAGTCACGACCGAAGCTTGGCGCTGAATCAAAAGTCGACCCGCACACCAGCGATGTTGCCGCCACTGCCGCTATCTCGGTGGCGGCGTGGGGCAAGGGCAGAAAAGTCACTAAGCTAACAGTATTGAGACGCGACCCTTTGCTCTGGTGACTTTCACGTTTTCAAAGCAGCTTAAGAATGGAGAGTGCTTACCTAGCGGGAAAAAGAAACGACCAAGCCGCCGCCGATAGGGCAAAAAAAAGCCCGCATGTAGCGGGCTTCTTCGTTTGAGACATTAATAAATCATGCTATGGCGGCGCATTCGTGCTCCGCAAAGATAGCATCTAGATACCCATTGATACACGCCAGCTCGGCGCGTATTTCTGCAGCCACAGCAACCAAGTCCGCTCTAGTCTTCGGTGCGGCGAGCGCATACAGGTCGAAGTTCAAGGCGTAGGTATTCATCTCATTCTCCGTTATTGACTAGAATTTTGCTTGTGAGTTTAGAAGCGATATTGCTTGTTTGTAGTCATCTTCATTGTCGTCACGCAATGCTACTGTAAGCCACCGTATGTGAAGGACACATTGCTTTGAGTTCAGTGCTTGGCGAATTTCATCGTGATCCAACAACTCACTGTCTAGAAAGTATGTCAGGGCGAATTCTATTATGCCAAGACCGTGCAGAATTTCCGTAAGGCTTGGGTTTAGGCTGGCTTCAATTTTCCCGAATCCAAACTTTCTATCCGCGTCAAGTATGCGATTTACTGTATTGATTACGTCACCCCATAACCCTATGACGATATCCTTTCCAGCAACAGAATCCTTTCCAGCAACAGCGCTTGCCATGCTCAACACTCCAGACGAAAAGCATATGATAGTAACACCTGCTTTCCTTCCCGACTAGAGGAGAATTTGGGAAACTGCGGTAGCGGCCGAGGCACGATAGCACCAAATAGGATACTTACGTCAATCATTGTTGACATACAAAGTTTGCAGCGCCAACAAGCTAAATACCTTCAAGCCCCCTTTGCTGGGACTTTTTATGCTCGTAATTTAGGTGTAGCGCATTAGCCCTCAACATGACTCAATGAGCTGGTTTTGTATCTTTCGACGCTGTCCAAGATGCATTTCGCGCTTGCTTGCCGAAACCTGAACGCACTGCAGACACCCGTCAACGGCACGACTCCCCAAACGTTTTTCGGAGCACGACACCAGAAACTGGCGTCATGATTCCAACCACGCGGGAGAGCTTTATGCGCAAGCAAATCTTATCGTTGATCGTCGCTGGCGGGCTTGCTACCGCCGCCTTGTCGCAACCTGTCGCCGCCGGGGTTTTTCTCGGCGTGAATATCGGTGTACCGCCGCCGGAACGCGTGGTAGAAGTAGCGCCCGCGGCGCGTGTCGGTTGTGTCTGGGCGCCTGGATATTGGCGCTGGGATGGTTATCGCCATGTGTGGGCGAACGGCTATTGGGTGCGCGGTCGTCCGGGCTATGAATATCGCGTCGCGTATTGGGAACACGTCGGGCCGAACTGGCGTTTCCATGACGGCTATTGGGCGCGCCATCGCTAATCTGCACCACCCGCGCGTGATCTTTTGCATGCGCAGTTCATGACGGCATAATGCGTGGTCGCGACCGGCAAGCCAGCCGGATCGCGCCTCGCCTCTGGAGCCGAAATGACCTTCATCCGCATGACCGATCTTGACCTGCGCGGCAAACGCGTGCTGATCCGCGAGGATCTTAACGTGCCGCTCAAGGACGGCAAGATCACCGCCACGCAGCGCCTCGAAGCCGCGTTGCCGACGATCAAGGCGGCGCGCGATGCGGGCGCAAAAGTGCTGGTGATGTCGCATATCGGTCGGCCGAAGGAAGGCAGTTTCGAGGCCGCCGAATCGTTGCAGCCGGTTGCCGAATGGCTGGCGCATGCGCTCGGCCAGCCGGTGCGCCTGCAACACGATTATCTCGAAGGCGTGGAGGTCGCCGCAGGCGAAGTTGTGCTGCTGGAAAATTGCCGCATGAATATCGGCGAAGGCAAGGATGATGAAGCGCTGGCGAAAAAATATGCGGCGTTGTGCGATGTGTTTGTGATGGATGCGTTCGGCACCGCGCATCGCGCCCAGGCGAGCACGCATGGCGTGATCCGGTTCGCGCCGATTGCCGCGGCCGGCCCGTTGCTCAGCGCGGAACTCGACGCGCTCGGCAAGGCGCTGTTGCATCCGGCGCGACCGTTGCTCGCGATCGTTGCAGGCTCGAAAGTATCCACCAAGCTGACCCTGCTCGAAACCCTCGCGGCCAAGGTCGATCAGCTCATGGTCGGCGGCGGCATTGCGAACACGTTTATCGCCGCCGCCGGTTTTGCGATCGGCAAATCGCTGGTCGAAAACGATCTGCTCGACGCCGCGAAAAAAGTCATCGATGATGCCAAGGCGCGCGGTGCAGATGTACCGATTCCGAGCGATGTCGTCGTCGCGAAAACGTTCTCCGCTGATGCCATCGCGACCGTCAAGCAGGTCGCCGATGTCGCAGCCGACGACATGATTCTCGATATCGGCCCCGACACCGCGAAACGTTATGCCGCGATGATCGCGCAGGCCGGCACGGTGGTGTGGAATGGACCGGTCGGCGTGTTCGAGTTCGATCAATTCGGCGGTGGCACCGAAACCCTCGCGCATGCGATCGCAGACTCGAAGGCGTTTTCGATTGCTGGCGGCGGCGATACCATCGCCGCGGTGGAAAAATACGGCGTCGCGGAAAAAATTTCCTACATCTCCACCGGCGGTGGCGCGTTTCTGGAATTTCTCGAAGGCAAAGAATTGCCCGCCGTTGCCGCACTGAAAGCGCGCGCCGGTTAGCCGCGCAGTTTGCAAAGCGGTTTTGATGTGGCTTGAAAATTGCGGCGAAGATCTTGGTATCCGTTCTGCGTAACTGCTAGTCTCGGCGTGGCGGATCTGCCAAGTGTGTCATTTGAATTCAAACTGCGGTGCATTTTTTTGTGGCGAGTGCGATCGAGGAATTCCCATGTCGTTGCGTCATTTGATTCTGGTGGTGATAACTCTGTTGGGCGGTGTCGGGTCTTGCCTCGCTGCGCCGATAACCGTCACGCCATTGCAGGGGAACCTGGAACTGATCTGGGGTGATGCGGCACCGGAAAGTGCCGATCACAGCTCGCCATTTCTGGTCACGCTGGTGACTGAGGACGGCCAGCGTATCGCGCTTGATCCGCCAACGGCGCGCCGCGCGGCGGGCAATCTGTACTCGCTGCAAGGCCGGCAGGTTACGGTGGTGCCGGCGCAGATCGTGTCGAATTCAGCGGGCAGCACGTTGCTCGCGGTGGATACGATGATCGCGGCCAATAGCACAACCAATACTGCGATCGCGCCGAACGCGGTGATCGGCACGCAGGCGTGGGTTTCGATCCTGTGCAAGTTCAGCGACAACACGGCCGAGCCGAAAGACCTGACGTATTTCAGCAATATGCTGTCGAACCAGAGCGGGCGACTCGACGATTACTGGCGCACGGTTTCGTACGGCAAGGTCAACGTCGCCGGCAGTATGGCGTATGGCTGGTTTGTGCTGCCGCATCCGCGCGCGTTTTATATCCCGACGAATGGCAGCGCCAATCTCAGCCAGCTGTTCACCGATTGCACAGCGGCGGCGGATAGTACGGTGAATTTTTCGCTGTTCGTCGGCATCAATCAGATGTTTAACGACAACCTCGATTGCTGCGCGTGGGGCGGCACCCGCTACACTACGCTTGACGGCAAGACCGGATCTTGGCGCGTGACGTGGGAGCCGCCGTGGGGCTATCAGAACGAGGCGCCACTGGCGCACGAAATGGGCCACGGCTTCGGCTTGCCGCACGCCAACAACTCCGATCACGACACCGATCCGTACGACAATCCGTGGGATGTGATGAGCGATGCCTGGCACAACGCCGTCCCGAATGCGACGTTCGGCGCGCAGCCCAAGCACATCAATGTCTATCATCGCGATCAGCTCGGCTGGATCGATGCGGCGCGCAAACTCACGATCACATAGCCGGGCAATTATCCGAACCTGCAACTTGATCGCGCCAGCCTGGTTGGTTCGACGCATCTGCAAATGATCCAGGTGAGTCTGCCGGGTGCTGCAACAACGCATTATTACGTTATCGAAGCGCGCATGAAGATCGCCGCAAGCTATGAAGCCAATCTTGCCGGCGACGCGGTCATCATTCACGAGGTCGATCAAACACGTGGCGAGCCATCATGGAGCATGGATGCGGATATTCCGCCAGCTAATGTGTCGAACAACGAAGGCTCGATGTTCAAGGTTGGCGAAAGCTGGAGCGCGCCATCAGGCGCATTCAGCCTGCATGTCGACAGCAGCACTACCGACGGTTTTGTGTTGAGCCTGACGCGCGGCGCAGACGACTTGCTGTTTCGCAACGGCTTCCAATAGCTCACGCGCGGATTGGCGCCGCGCAAGACGGTGCGCTGACGGCGCCGAAAAAAA
>JAYVTP010000280.1:0-2047 GCA_043788685.1 Pseudolysobacter sp.
GTTGCGCTGTAATCGATGCGAAAATCGGCATGCGCGACGCACGTCATTGCAAGTGAAAACGCAAGTGCAAAAGTGTAACGATGCGACATTCGGGGGATGACCTCACGAGGGCATGGAACATAGATCGCGATTATCGCGGATGCGCGGGCTGGCTACCAGCGCGGCCACATCAGTGTGACCGCCTGTTCGGGTACACTGCGCACTGGATTTCTCAGTATTTATCGTGCCGCTTGACTGTTCGCGACTCTCTACTGCCACTGCTGGGTCTGATCTGGCGCGTATTGCGCGTGCCGTTCTGGTTGGGCTTGGGCCTGTTCCTCGGTTTCGTTGGCCCGTACGCGACGTATCTGGACGGCCAGGTGCGCGCGCGCTTCGACGACCTGAGCTGGGATCTGCCGAGCCGCGTTTACGCGCGCCCGCTGGAGCTGAAACCCGGTCTGGCGATGAGCGCCGAAGCGCTCGATCTGGAACTGGATGCCGCGCGTTACACCAGCGAGCCAGGCGCACGCACAACCGGCACGTTTTCGCATGACGGCAATCGTTACCTGATCGCGCGCCGCGCGTTCGATTATCTCGACGGTCACGAGGCCGAGCGTCGCATCGAAGTCGTGCTTTCGGCCAACAGCGTCAGCACGCTCAAGGATGCCGCCACCGGCACCGCGCTCAGCAGCGTGCGCATCGATCCGGCGCGCATCGCCACGCTCTACGGCACCGAGCAGGAGGAACGTCGCATTGTCCATCTCGGTGAAGTGCCGCCGCTGCTGGTGGCCGGCTTGCAGGCCGTCGAGGATCGCGATTTCAATCATCACCACGGTATCGCGGTATGGTCTATCCTGCGCGCCGCACTCGCCAATCTGAGCGCCGGGCACGTCGTGCAAGGTGGCAGCACGCTGACCCAGCAACTGGTCAAGAATCTGTTTCTTGATCGCGGCCAACGTTTCACGCGCAAGTTCAACGAGGCGCTGTTGTCGCTGCTGATTGAGGCGCGTTACAACAAGCGGCGCATTCTTGAGGCGTACATCAATGAAGTGTTTCTCGGCCAGCAAGGCGGGCAGGCGGTACATGGCTTTGCCGCCGCATCGGAATTCTATTTCGGCCGCGACCTGAAATCGCTGAGCACGCCAGAAATCGCGCTGCTGGTCGGCATGGTGCAAGGCCCGAGTTATTACGATCCGCGGCGTAATCCCGACCATGCCCTGAGCCGGCGCAACATCGCGCTGCAGATGTTTGCCGATACCGGTCTGCTCGACGATGCGGGATTGGCAAAGGCACGTGCTGCACCGCTCGGTGTGCCGGATCGGCAGGGTTTGCCGCGCAATCGTTACCCGGCGTTTCTCGATCTGGTGCGCGCGCAACTCGCGCGCGACTACGCCGACGCCGCACTCGGCAAGGTCGGCATGAGCATCCATACGACGCTCGCGCCAGCCTCGCAGTTGCTCGCGGAACAGGCGCTGGCGAGCCAGCTTGATGCGCTGGCGAAACGTCAGCCGGAACTCGAGGGCGCGATGGTCGTCACTGGTGCGCACGACGGCGAAGTACAAGCGCTGATCGGCTCGCGCGCGGCGGATGAGCAAGGCTTCAATCGCGCCTTGTTTGCGCAGCGACCGATCGGTTCGCTGGTCAAGCCATTCGTCTATCTGGTTGCGCTGTCGCAGCCGCAGCGTTATTCGCTGGTGTCCTCGCTCGATGACACGGCGGTGGATATTCCGCAGGCCGATGGCTCGCACTGGATGCCGCAGAATGCCGAGCACGAGGCGCACGGTGCGGTGCCGTTGATGGATGCGCTGATGCATTCGTATAACCTCGCCACCGTGCATCTGGGGCTGACGTTAGGCCTGCCCAAGGTCAAGGGATTTCTCGAATCGTTCGGCCTGACCTCAGTCAATCCAAATCCGAGTCTGCTGCTTGGCGCGATCGATCTCACGCCGTTCGATGTCGCGCGTTTGTACACGTATTTTTCGGCGGATGGTCATGCTCTGCCGCTGCGCGCGGTGCGCGGTGTGCTGAACGCGCAAGGCAAACCACTCACGCGCTACAGCATCAAGGC
>JAYVTP010000281.1:0-3720 GCA_043788685.1 Pseudolysobacter sp.
GCCCAGGGCAGCGGCCGCAACACGTACGGTGAACCGTCAATGCGGCGCAGCGCAGCGAGCTCGGCACCCATGCGCGTGAGTTCGGCATGGTGCATATCGCTGCTATCGTCACACGCTTGGTAAACGATACTGCCGTCGGGCGCAAAACGCGCGAGAGTATCGATATGCGCATCGGTATCGTCGCCTTCGAGATACCCGTGTTCCAGCCAGAGTACACGATCAGCCGCGAGACTCTGCTTTAGGATCTCGGTCATCTCGGCGCGCGGTTGGGACGGGTGCCGTTGCCGCAGGCAGCGCCATGTGCTCAGGATGGTGCCCGCGCCATCGCTTTCGATCGCGCCGCCCTCGAGCGCCCAGTCGATACGTTCATGTTCGGCCGCGACAAAGACTTCGCGCGCGACCAGAGCTTCGATGAGTTGATCGTCGCGGCTCGCGGCAAATTTGCCGCCCCATCCGGTGAAGTGATAATCGTTGAGGCGGAATGCGTCGTCATGGGTCAGCGTGATCGGGCCGGAATCACGCAGCCAGGTATCGTCGTAATCGATTTCTATAAAACGCACCTGCGCGAGATCGACCTTGGCTTTTTTCAGCAGCTTTTCCGCGTGGGTGCGAATTTCACCGCTCGCCACGCAAATCAACGCTGGCTCAAACTGCGTGATCGCGGCAATCAGTGCGGTGTAGGTGACTTCGACATCGGCCAGCCGTTCCGCCCAATCGGTAGCAGCATGCGGCCACGCCAGCAGGATGCCCGCCTGCGCTTCCCACTCGGCAGGGAGGCGCAAAACCGCTGAACTCATTGGCCGCTGTAATCCGTGCTGTTACTTCGCAGTGCGACGCTGGTGAGCACGACATTGCGCTCGAAATACACGGTGTAGCCCGGGTAGACCCAGCGATTGATCGGCGGATGACGTGCGCTGTCGCCACCGGCCACCGGCAGTTTGTCGCTCGGTGCGCCGTAGCGTTTTTCGACCTGGCCCATGCTCATGCCGCGGGCCGGTGCATTGCTCGCGTTGACCGTGCTGAGCTGATGCGTGGTCAGTGTGTCCGCCCTGGCTTGTGCGGAGCACACGCCAAAAGTCGCGGCCACAGCCAAGGATGCGATGATGCGGGGCAGATGCGTACTTTTCATGGAGGCCTCCTCGAAAATCAAACCAGGCTCGCTTTGTAGCAGATTGGCGGTTTCATATCCATGTCGCCAGCGTATGGCAACCTACCGCCACAAAGCTGAAAGGCCGCTTGAGGGCGGCCTTTCAATGTTTGCAACAGCGTGTGCGTGGATCAGCGCTGACGCGCCTTGAAACGCGGGTTGCTCTTGCAGATCACGAATACTTTGCCGCGGCGGCGAACGATCTTGCAGTCACGGTGACGTGACTTGGCGGACTTGAGTGAGGAGAGGACTTTCATGAGAGATCCTTAAAGGGAGCTGGCGTAAAGCGCGAAATTATAGCGGTAAGTTAACGTTCGATGCAAAGGTTTGCAGGTCGGAAACATGTAAACGCACTTACAGGCCAACAAATATCTGCTGCTGCGCTGTTCCGCGAGCGCTTCCGAATCTCGTTGAGCAAACACTGCACAAATCGATCTGGCCGGTATGAGTGATCCCACTCGACTCGAAATCGTGCTGCGTCTGGATACGCTCGGCGAGGCCACGTGCGCCGAGTTTTTCGATGCCTGCGCGAGGCCGGTGTGACTCGAGTGAGCGCGGTCGGCACGCAGCGTTTTATTTCACAGCGACGCAACGAGCGATCAAGATTGCTCGCTAGACTGAACGCTCTATGCGTTTCAATTAGGGTGTGATGTGTCAGCGTTCTTTTGTCGCCACATCGAAAAGTGATCCTCATGAGCGAATCAGCGCCCGGTTGGGCGGCCAATACGATCAGCGCGCTGAACGGCATGTTCGGCGATTATCTGCTGCGTCGTGGCAACGGTCTGGCGATCGGCATGGCGTTTTATTCCGGCAATCAGCCTTTGCTGTTGTCAGCGCAAGCCATAAGTGAGGTCTTTCCGCAGCCCAGTAAAAAGTTATGTATTTTTGTGCATGGCCTGGCCTGCAATGAAAGTGTCTGGACGTGGCGCGAGTCCGCGGAAAATGCGCCCGACAAAGTATCCAGGGAAATTTCCTATGGCGCGCTGTTGCAGGCTGAACTGCGCTACACGCCGTTCTATCTGCGTTACAACAGCGGTTTGCCGATTGCGAAAAATGGTAGTGATCTTTCGTCATTACTGACCGCGTTGCTCGCCAACTATCCGTGCGCCGTCGATGAGATTGTATTGATCGGCCACAGCATGGGCGGGTTGGTGTTGCGCGCGGCGTGCCAGCAAACCAATGCCGAACCGCCGCCGTGGCTGAAGAAAGTCACACGCGTATTTTATCTCGCTACGCCGCATAGCGGTGCCGACTTGGAAAGGCTTGTGCATGCGGCCGCGCGCACCTTGCATGCAGTGCCGAATCCGATCACGCGCTTGATTGGCGATATTCTGGATACGCGCAGCCAAGGTGTGAAGGATTTGCGTCGTGGTGCGCTATTGGTCGACGACAAGCCTTCGAGCGTCGTATGGTTGCCGACCGCGCAGCATTATTTTCTGATGGGCACGATTACCGACGATCCATCGCATCCGGCTTCGCGCTTGCTGGGTGATGCGTTGGTGCGCGTACCGCGCGAGTCGGCAGCGATGAATGCCATGTACGATGTTTCGCATTCGCGCGTGTTTGCGGGAGTACATCATCTTGCATTGGCGCATGATCGCGATGTCTATTCGCAGATCAAGGTTTGGTGCAGCAATCCATGAACGAGGACAAAAACATGCGTGTCCCGATCCAGCAATTGCGCGGCGCCAAAGATCTGCTTGAAGACGTGATGACAGCAACGGTAAATGCCAGCGAATCGTTGCAGCAAAAAATCGTGCGGCAGCCGTACGCACTGTTGCAGCGCATCGATGCCATCGCCGAACCGGTACGGAAAATCGAATCCGTGCAGGCCACGATTACGCATACGATTTACGGCACGATTCGACTCGTGACTCGTGGCACCGCCAGCCTTGCCTCACGCTTGCTCGACTTCGCCGAGCAGAACACGCGAGATCGCAAATAAGTTCTTAACGTCCGGTTTCGCGAGCGGCCAGACTGCTCTGTGCAGGATCGTGGTTCGCAGTCGACCATTCGATTGCCACCCGGAGCTGCGGGCTGTCCCCGCCAAGCCCAAGCCTCTGACCACGGCGCAGTTTTTTGTGCCGATTTCGTCACGATCTCATCGCATCCGAATACCTACGTTCCGCGTGATCTTGCTGCGTCCGATCATGCGTGCGCCGAGGCTAGACCAAGGTCGATTATAGGATATTGTCCCGGCGCATATGATTATGCGGGTGCCTGATATTTGCAGCACAAATTCCTGTTTCCGGTACATGGATGTAACTACGCGTCGCACCGTCGTGGGGGAAGTATGGCAAACGCATACGGTACGAATCACTCCGCATCACCCATTGCTGCAGCAGGTTTTCTCGACAAGCAAAGCACCATCGCCGGCCCGGGTTTCAACCGCTGGGTGGTTCCGCCGGCGGCACTTTGCATCCATCTGAGTATTGGTATGGCGCACGGTTTCAGCGTGTTCTTGACGCCGCTGACCAAGGCGCTGGGGATCACCAAATCGCAGTCCTGTCCCGACGCCGGAATTTTCGACCTGCTGACCAGCACAAGCTGCGACTGGACCCAGACCGCGCTTA
>JAYVTP010000282.1:0-4295 GCA_043788685.1 Pseudolysobacter sp.
ATGAGCTTGCTCTGGCCGAGCAGCGGGGCGTAATTGCCGTGGATGGCCTGATCCAACGACAGCGGCAACAACGCTGCCGTTTCGCTGCTGTAGGCGAACAGCCGCACGAGGCCGGCCAATGTGCTTTCGTTGACGCTGCGCTGGATCGGCTGGAAGGTTTGCGGATCGGCAATTGTCACGCGCGCCGGCGCATCACGCAGTTTGCCGCGCAACGCATACAGGGTTTTGTACGGATCGCCGAAGCGTTTGCCGCACTCGGGCGATTTGCTGCAGTTGGCGAAATCCAGCTTGAGCGCGCTTTCGAGATCGCGCGCGAAACTCGCGCCGAGGATCAACTCGTTCGGCACTACGCCATCGAGAATCATGCTGCGCACGCCATCGGCATGCGCGCGCAAATACGCCTGCGCCATGCGCGTGCCATACGAAACACCGACCAGATCAAATTGCGCAAGCCCCAGTTTTTCGCGCACGTCTTCGAGATCGCGTACCGCATCGCTGGTGGTGTAGAAGCGCGGATCGGCATCGAGTTTGCCGAGGCAATCGGTGATATCGTTTTGCAGACGTTCGATTTCGTGATCGCTGCCGTCGTCGTTTTCGTCGGCCTCATCAGCCGCGTTTTCGTCATCGGCGCGCGCGCACTTGAGCGCATGCGAACCGCCGGTGCCGCGCTGATCGAGCAACAGGATGTGATGCGTGCGATTCAGCGGTGCCAGCGCGCCGGCCATTGCGGAATACGTTTCGGTTGCGGCCTGGCCCGGGCCGCCGGCCAGATACACCACGATGTCGGATTTCGGCGAACCCGATTCGGCGCGAATCAGTGCGAGTCGCAACGCGATCTTGCGGCCGTTAGGTGCACCACGATTTTCCGGCACCTCGAATGGCGCGCATAACGCCGCCGTGGTCGCGCTGCTCTTCGGTCGCGACAACTCGCACGCGGAAAATGTCAGTTGGCCAAGGGTCAGATCGGCAGTGCCCGTGGCGCTCGCAAGCGCGGAAGCGATAAACAGCGGAATCAACATGCAGTTCTGTCCATGGACCACGCTTGAGGTGGCACGCTAGCAAAAGAGATGCGCGAAGATAGCGCCCATCCTGCGTGCAGACAACTGTCTGCGCCGTCGCAGCGACGTTTTTGCCGACGCTGTCGCATGGATCCGGATGCGTCGTCGTTTGTGCGAACCACGTTGGCCCGGATTATCGCCGCAGCGGCATATATCGCGGCGCGCTGTTGTGAATCAGCACGACTGGCCGAGCGCCATGCCGACAGCACTCTGTGCATGCCGGCATGGGTAGAATGACTTACTTGGAGTTCACTCGAATCCGTTGTGGAAAACCTTGTCGGCGCGTTGTAAGACGAAATTGGCGATATGCGGGACTGTGCTGTTGCTACCCATCGCGATCGACGTGCCGCTGGTCAGCGCACAAAGGTTGAAATACGCCGAGCCATTCGGGCACGAAACGCCTGAATACACTTGATCGACATAACCAGCCCCGGATTCTGTTCCCAGATAGTAGGAATATCCGATATTTGCTTGCGCCACGTAATAGCCTTGGCTGTCGCTCACGCCCGAACCAAGATAACTGCTGTGTGTTGCCGCAAACACATCCACCAGCGCACCACTGATCGGTGCGCCCTGAGGCCCGGTGACGCGACCGACCACAGCGTCACGCCGGGTCAGCGGGAAATTGATATTGCCGACCGTCGCATTTTGTCCAACCACGATGGCGCTACCTGTGGTGGGAATGCATGACACCGGACAATCCAGCTGTTGCCAGATTTGAGAGACATATTGTTGATTGTAGTTATTGCCTTTTGCCAACACGTAGGCGGTGCCCGGCACCAAATCCTCGAAGTCGTAGTGGCCCAGCGTGTCGGTGTTCGCGCGGGCGACAACTAGCCCGGCACCGTTGTAGACGTCAATCTCGACCGACGCGGGCAAGTCGGAACCGCTGCCGGCGTTTACGAACGCTGCGCCAGTGATGGCCGAGGAATGGGCGAGTGCAAAGTTCATCACGGGTGGCGTGATGCCCAAGGCAATCTTGAGTAGCGTGGCGCTGGAGACATCGCACGTGGCGTTGGGCGAATTCCAGTAGTACGGGCCCGCCACTCCCTCACAAGCAATCGCTGGGTAAATCTGGTCGATATGGTTGTTACTTAGAGCCCAGACGTAATACACGCCGGGCAGGATCCCGCTCAGCGTATAGTCGCCATTCGTGTCGGTCATCGTCGACGCGGCAGTAGAAAAGCTTGAGGGTGGGGTGGCGCTGACGAGGATACTGACATTCGCCAGCGGCAATCCGTTCGATGCGTCCTGAACATGTCCGTGTGTCGTCGGCAGGGGTGTCAAATGGAAATCCACCTGCACCTGCTGACCACTCTGGGTGATATTGATCGGCGTTGCAGTGGCCAGGTTCTGGGAACAATCCGAATTACAGTCGATGCCGTTGAATAGCTGCAAGAAATTTCCGCTCGTTGAGGCGTAAGCGAAATACGTTCCCGGCGCCAGTGGGCCCGCAACGTAATGGCCTGTGGTGTCAACATATGCCGTTAGCAGGGTGCCGCCATACTGATCCACGACCACAACGACGGGTGAGTACTTGTCGAGCTGGGTTGTCGCCGCTACTGTGCCTTGAATTGCCGCGAGCACGGGCAAGCTGAAATCGACACCATAAATATCCTGGTTGGTAACCGTTATGGTCGATCCCAGTGCGGGGTCACATTGTGCTTGCAGCGGTCCGCTACAGGCGCGATGGTCGTACAGTTGTGAGCCATGACCATTCGCCCGTGCCGAGAGCTTGTAATTGCCAGGTGGCAAGGTGGAAATCGAATAATGACCGACATTGTCGGTATATATATTTTCGATAGACGTGCCGGCGGCATCGAATAAAGTTAGGGTGGCCACCAACGGTTGGTTTGCTGAATCGCGTATCTGCCCAAGAATGTGCTGGCCGTGGGTCAAGGCAAGGTTGATATTGGTAACCGAACCGCCGCTAGTCAGCGCGACAGTTTGCGCCTGTGCCACCGCGCAGCCATTGAGGCTGTAGTAGTAAGAACCGGCGCTACACAGGGCAGCGGGATAAAGTTGTTGAACGTATTCATTGGTCGAGGCCGACACATAATAAGTGCCAGGCGCGACAGTGATCGAATATAGGCCGTTCTGATCGGTGCTCGTCTGACT
The DNA here is from genome assembly GCA_043788685.1 of Pseudolysobacter sp. GTDB lineage: Bacteria > Pseudomonadota > Gammaproteobacteria > Xanthomonadales > Rhodanobacteraceae > Pseudolysobacter. The sequence continues at coordinate 3,177 of JAYVTP010000282.1, forward strand.
GTAATAATAATTCTGTGTGCTGTTGAACAACAGTACAGCGGCATTAGGCACGGGCAATCCGGTTGCAAGATCGGTAATCGTGCCGCTGATCGTGCCATTGGCATCCGCCACGGCAATCTTGAGCTGTCCGGCCGGGCCGGAATTGGTCACGTGGAGCAGCAGCGGTTTGTGCGCGGTTGTGGCAACTGCCACGGCGGCATCCAGACCGATATCGTCGTCGTTTGCTGCAATCGCCATCGCACCGTCATCACAAGAGCTAAAAACCTCGATAGCGGGATCGGCGCCGCTGCTGTCGGTCGTGAAACGGGCATGCCCCGTGCTCGCAGGCTCGAAACGGAACCACGCGTCATTTTTGCCTTGCCCGGCCTGCGCGAGACTGAGCTGCACCGGCAGCGATTGCGCGATGCCGAGCGCGGCTGCGCAAGCATCGCCATGTCCGCTTGCGACAGTTTCGATATCGATAGTAGCGCGCGCATTTGAACCCGATGCAAGCAATGGCCGTTCGTTTGCCGCATTTTGCAGCTCGGGATGTGCCGCGAGGTATTTCAGTTTTGCGAACAACAGCTCAATCGAGTGGCGCTTGGTTTCAGTCGCAGAGGTCGTGTTGATGCTGGCGTTGCGCAAGTAGTTGAGCTCACGCTCGAATTGCGATACCGCCACAGATATGGGCGCAACCCCGGCGCTGGCCTGATCCACTGCCTGCTTGATTCGGGTCGCGAGAAGCTGTAGCGGCTGGCGCTGCTCCAGATCCGTTACCGCCCCGGCGTTGCCGGCTAAAATCAGCAGAAGAAAAAAGCCGAAACGTAATGCGCCGGAAATAAACATCCGTGTTGATAATGCAGGCATGATTATTGATCCAAGAAATTCGAAACGCATACTAGCATGCTAATTGTCTAGTCCCGTCTGATTCTTAACATGTCTGACAAATAGCTCAGGGCGATCCTTGCGCCAGGTGCATAGCGCTTGCAGCGGCGTGGTATGGCCGAGTGCGCGTTGCGGCAGGTGCTCGTTGTACAACGACACGTAACGCTCGATCGTGGTTTGCAGATCCTCGCGCGAGCGGAAGCGTGTGGTTGCCAAAACATCGCTGATGCGGCCATTGAAGCGTTCGACCATGCC
>JAYVTP010000283.1:0-2845 GCA_043788685.1 Pseudolysobacter sp.
CCGCTGTCAGCATGTGCGCATTTTTCCAGTTGCCGAGACGATAATACCCAAGCGACAGGATCATCGAGGCGAGCGCGCCGAGCGGAAAACTCCACCAGACCGCATCCGCGCCCCAGCGGTCCACGAGCAGATACGCGAATGGAATGCGCAGCAGCCACATCGAAATGAACAGGATGATCAGCGGCGGAATCACTGCGCCGGTCGAACGCACCACGCCGGAAATCACGAAGGTCACACCGAAGAACACGAACGACCAGACCACGATCGCATTGATGTGCTGTGCAATGCGGATCGCGTCGCCATCGTCCGGCAGAAACAAGCCGAGCGCGCCGCGATTGAACAGATAGATCAGGATCACCAAGCCGCCGGTCATGAGGAAGTTGTAGGCGACACCGATCACCGCGGTGCGCGATACGCGATCCCACAATTTTGCGCCGACGTTCTGCGACGCCATAGACGATACCGCTGCGCCGACCGCAAACGCCGGCATCTGGATGTAGTTCCAGAGCTGGAAACACGCGCCGTACGCGGCTGCAGTCTGCGAACCGAAACGGTTCACGAGGCTGATCATGAAAATCATGCTGAGCGAGATCACGATCATCTGCAAACCCATCGGAATGCCCTTGCCGATCAGCGCGCCGAGGATCACCCGATTCACGCGCAGGTAATGTCCTTCGCCGCGATGGATGCACAAAAAATGCTTGCTGCGATACAGGTGCGCGATCAGCCCGAACAAGCTGACGACCTGCGCGATCAAGGTCGCTGTGGCCGAGCCGGCAATGCCCATCGCCGGGATCGGACCCCAGCCGAAGATCAGCAGCGGGTTCAATGCGATATCCAGAATTACCGATACGACGAGAAAAATAAATGGCGTTTTCGAGTCGCCCGCGCCACGCAACACCATCATCAAAAAGGTGTAGGTGAACATGAACGGCACACCGAGAAAAATGATGCGCAGATACGCCACCGCGAGCGGTAACGCATCGGCGGGCATGTGCATCCAGCTCATCAATCGATCGGAAAGGGCGAAGCCGAGCAGCGCCACCATGAGCGACAGGCCGACGAAAAACGTTACGCTGGTGCCGACCACACGCTTGGCCTGATCGACATCGCGCGCACCCATGCTTTGCCCGACCAGGATGGTCGCGGCCATGCCGACGCCGAAGATGCTGCCGATCAGAAAAAACAGGATGGTGTTGGCGTTGGCGGTTGCGGTGAGTGCGGCTTCGCCGAGATAATGGCCGACCCAGATCGCGTTGATCGAGCCGTTCAACGACTGCAATACATTGCCGAACAAAATCGGCAGCGAGAAGAAAAACAGCGTTTTGGCGATCGGTCCTTCGGTCAACAACGGGCGAGACGGAATCGAAACAGAACTCATCAAAAATCCTTGAGTCACGCCCTGTGACGCGGCCCGTAACGTGTGCGGTTGAATGAATGCAGCGCCGAGCTTAGCAGGCAACTGCCACGTATCGATGTGCCAAAAGATTTATTTTTTCGAGCGGCGCTCGAATCCGGCGATCGCACGGATCGGCTCGCGAGTAATGAGGTTTCTTCATGGCAAGCACGATTGTGGCCGACGCCACTCAAATTATTCGGAGAAACTTGTTCGCTCATACGATAGCCCACGATCGGCGTCCAGCAAGCCATGACGTTTGGCAGCAGGTAAAGCGCACGACTCCGCCTTATGATGGAAGACTGTTCAAGGTGACGATGCAAGATCGTCGCCGATACCCACGGTTTATCTCGCGGAGCTCTGCATGAATCTGTCGCGCTGGTTGTTATGCATGTTGTGCCTTTCGAGCGGAATTGCGGCGCTGGCCGAGCCGATCGCGAATGTCGATGTTTCACAGTTTCAAGATTTGCATTGGCGCCTGATCGGCCCGTTTCGCGGCGGCCGCGTACTCGCTATCAGCGGCGTGCCGAACGAACCAGCGCATTTTTATTTCGGCAGCGTGAATGGTGGCGTGTGGGAAACGCACGACGCGGCGCGCACGTGGCAGCCGATTTTCGATGGTCAGTCGACCGGGTCGATCGGCGCGATTGCGTTGGCGCCGTCGAATCCGAAAGTGATCTATGTCGGCAGCGGCGAAGCCGACATGCGCTCGGATATCGCGCAGGGCAACGGCATGTACAAATCGGTCGATGGCGGCAAGCAATGGAGCCACATCGGACTCGAAGACACACAACAGATTGGTCGTGTTCTGGTCGATCCGAACGATCCGAATGTGGTCTACGTCGCCGCACTCGGCCATCCGTATGGAGCGAATGTCGAGCGTGGTGTTTTTCGTTCGCGCGACGGCGGCAAGAGCTGGCAGAACGTGTTGTTCAAGAACGCCGATACCGGCGCGATTGACCTCGCGTTCGAGCCAGGCAATGCGCGCGTGGTCTACGCCACGTTATGGCAAACGCGGCGCACGCCGTGGAATATTTATCCGCCGTCGAGCGGGCCGGGCGGCGGTTTGTACAAGTCGATCGATGGCGGCGATCACTGGGCTGAAATCACCAGCCACGGTTTGCCGATGCAAGTCGGCCGTGTCGGCTTGGCCGTCGCGCCAAGCGAACCGAAACGTGTCTACGCGATGGTCGATGCAGTTGAAGGTGGTTTGTATCGTTCCGACGATGGCGGCGGACACTTCACGCGCGTTGGAATTGATCCGCGCATCTGGACGCGCGGCTGGTATTTCGGCGGCATCACGGTCGATCCGAAAAATCCTGACATCGTGTATGCGTGCAACACCAATTTGTATCGTTCGGTCGATGGCGGAAAAACCTTCGTGCCGAGCAAGGGCGCACCGGGCGGCGACGATTACCACTCGCTGTGGATCGATCCGAACGACTCGCA
>JAYVTP010000284.1:0-13725 GCA_043788685.1 Pseudolysobacter sp.
CTCATTCCATGACAAACGACACCACGCCGCAGGGCCGAATCCTGTTGGTGGACGACGACAAATCCATCTTGCGCACGTTTCGTTATTGCCTCGAAGACGCGGGCTACGCCGTGACCACCGCGCAGAACAGCGAGCAAGCGCGCGCACAGACTTATGCGGCGGTGTTCGATGCGTGTTTCCTGGATCTGAATCTCGGTGAGGAATCCGGCCTCGACCTGCTGCCGCAGTTGCGCGAGATCGCGCCGTGGATGCGTGTGGTGATGGCAACCGCGCAGTCCGATATCAGCACGGCGGTGAAGGCGATTCATGCCGGTGCGACCGATTATCTGGTCAAGCCGTGCTCGCCCGAACAGTTGCGTTTGTGCGCCGACAAACAGGTGCAGACGCGACATCTCGAAATGCGCGTGCAGCAGCTCGAAGCCGATGCTGGCAGCACGTATAAAGGTGAGATGATCAGTGCCAATCCATTGATGAGCGCGGTGGTGCAGATGGCCAAACAGGTGGCCGATACCGATGCGAGCATTCTGCTGCTCGGCGAGTCGGGCACGGGCAAGGGCATGCTGGCGCGCGCGATTCATCACTGGAGCCATCGCGCCAAGGGCGGATTCGTCACGATCAACTGTCCATCGCTGTCTTCCGAACTGATGGAAAGCGAGTTGTTCGGCCACCAGAAAGGCGCGTTCACCGGCGCCACCGAGCGTACCAGCGGACGCGTGAGTCAGGCCGACGGTGGCACCTTGTTCCTCGACGAAATCGGCGACTTTCCGTTGCTGTTGCAGCCGAAGCTTTTGCGCTTTATCCAGGACAAGGAATACGAAAGAGTCGGCGATCCGGTGACGCGCATTGCGGACGTGCGCATCATCGCCGCGACCAATCGCAACCTTGGGGAAATGGTCAAGGAAAAAACCTTTCGCGAAGATCTGTTCTATCGCTTGAACGTGATCACGATGGTGATTCCTCCGCTACGTGAGCGTAGCGAAGATGTGCCCGCGCTGGCCGAAGCCGCACTTGCACGTTACGTCAAAGCGTATCGCCGACCGGCCCGCGGATTCAGTGCCGATGCGATGCAGCAGCTGAAAAAATATCCATGGCCGGGCAACGTGCGCGAACTGCAGAACGTGATCGAACGCGCGGCGATCATCTGCACCGATGCCGAAGTGCAAACCGCACATCTCGGCATCGTTGAAGTCACGCGTGATCGCGGTGGCATGCGTCCGCGCGCCGGTGACGCAATCAGCATCGCCGATCTTGAACGCGCGCACATCACGGCATTGGTCACGAGTGTCGAATCACTCGACGACGCGGCGAAAATGCTCGGCATCGACTCATCCACTTTGTATCGCAAGCGCAAGCAATACGGCATCTGAGCGAGCAGCGCGAAAAGCTCCAACAACCATGCGAGAGTTATCGGCAAAGACTTCCCGCGGGCGCAATCTCTAGCGGCGATATCTATCAGGCTTTCGAGTTTTCAAGCGAAAAATCAGATAACGTCGGTGACGCTCATTCTACCTGCGCCGTGCGCGCAGGCGGCTTGACAACCGGCAAGCACCATTATCATGGTGATCAATGGTGTAATCAGTAAATCGCAAACCCATCAGCGCGGCGAATTTTCTTCCCGCCGCGCTGAATTCGGAACTACATCTTGAGCGTGTTTTCTACATCCAGCACTTTGCGGCGTGCCAGCGCCAGATTGGCACGGGTGCGATCAAGCACGACGTAGAAGAACAGCCCTGTCTTGTTGGCAACCGGGCGGATCACGTGATACTGCTTGCCCAGTGTGATCAGGATGTCTTCGATTTCATCCTTCAGATTCAGCGCTTTAATCGTCTTCATTTTCGAGCGAACGACTTCGGTGTTGCCTGCAGCTGCAACCTCCATATCCATGCCGCTGCCTGCCGAGCCGAGAATCATGCCGCTACTACCATCGACCAGCGCGACCGCACTCGCCCCATCGATCGACATGATTTCCGCAAGCGCTTCATTCAGTGTTGTCATGCAATTTCTCCCAAGCCTGTTTTGCATCAAAAAAAACGGAACAGCTGATGCTTACCGGTCCGCCGTAATTATTTATTTCATATCCAAGTGTCGGCCTAACTCTTCCCGGCAGGTGCGAGCCGCCCACAGCACTTGCCCCAGCGTTACTCCACGCCCGCATAACACCATCAACAACAATTTCCTTGTGACGTGTGGAATATCCATCAGCAGCACGCGACCAGAACTGGCTTCGATCACGATGTCACGGCATTCGCCGACATCGCTCTCGCTGGTCACCGCGCCACCGAGTGCCAGCAACGTGCTGGTCATCGCCGACAACTTTGCCGCCGACAGATTGCCGCGCAGCGCTGCGGCGACATCGAAGCCGTCGACCGTGGAGACGATTGCGCCGCTGATCTCCGGATGCGCCTGCAGCAGTGTGTCGATCCGCTGCTGGCAAATTGCACTCTCGGTACGGCCGAATGTGTCGACACTCGCATTCATGTTGTGGCTCCGCTCTGACTATCCGCAAAAATCGGATTGGCAATTTCAATTTGATGAAAAAGGACATCTAGGAGCAGCAACACGTGATCGCGGCGACGCACGTCAACTGAGATGATCGGTACAGTCAAACCGAGCTCCTTGGTAGCGGAGCAGAAGGTATCGATCGAGGGCACCTCATGCGTATCCATCCGACCGATACCAATCACGGCGCGCGAGGCCGCAACCGTGCTACGGAAGGCGGCCAGATACTCGCGCAAGTCAGCGAGGGGATCGGACCGGCTATTGTCGATCAGTATCACCACACCGAGCGCATTCGTGCCAAGGATTTTCCACATGAAATCGAAACGCGCCTGGCCGGGTGTGCCATACAACCGCAGCTTGTGGCCTTCCGGCAGGGTAACTTCGCCGTAGTCCATCGCCGTCGTTGTAGTCGCTTTCGCGTGGCTAAGTTTATCGGTGTTCTCGACATCGGTACTGATCGGCGAGATTTCGCTGATCGCTGCGATCGCCGTGGTTTTCCCAGCGCCCATACTTCCGGTGAAGATCAATTTATATTCACGTGGTGACATGAGTTCAGCTCTGGCTAAAACCGAGTACGTGGCGGATGGAACGAAAAATTCCGGCATAGCGATTTGTTGGTGGGGCGACTATCTGATCGAAGTGCTTTGATGCCAGCAACTGGCTATTATCCTTCTGCTGAACCTCGACCAAGTCGGACAATGCGCAGGCATTCACAAATGCCCGGCAGTCATCACCAGACTTTGCAACTGCAGTTGAAAGTTGGTCGATGCCATGTGCCGCTCGCGTGAGAGACGCAGCCATGCGCAAGTGGAAGGGTTGATGTTTCAGTCGCCCAAAATCCGGCCAGCGTCTAAGTGCAAATCTCGCATCAACCGGTAAGGTCGGCAGCAATTGATCATGAGGTCCATCCAGACCCGCCCGCCAAAGCAACCAGTCAATACTTTGCGGTTTGGCTCCGTCAGCAAACAGATTTTGAGTTTCACCCTCCGTTAGTGCAGTGACGCTTACAGCGCGTGCACTGAACAAATGCGGCAGTGCATTTTCATCCAGCGGCTCCTTCAAAAGCAGCGCCCGTGCTGCCGGAATGACATGAAAAATTACGCCATTTGCATCAATGCGCTGGACGTCACGACTGGCGCGTCCGACCAAATCATGCAGAGCGACGCCGACGCGAAATTTATCCGCTGAAAATGCAATCAGCGGCGCAGGCATAGCCACATCGACATTCACTGTCCGCGCAGAAATCGCAGATGAAAGTGCATCAAGAAGAGCAATGAAGTTGCTCGCGTATATCGGCGCCGTCAACACAGGTGTTTGCGGCATCGCCATCACGCCTTCACGCACAACCGAAACGCACTGCGGAAACCCCGTCAGTTTTGCGTGCTTCTGTGCGACCAGAGTCAAAGCCGAGCGAGGATCGCAAAGGGCGACGTCGGAATCCATACTATCGCTGAAATACCACCGATCCCGAGTCCGCGTATTCACTACGGTCAGCAGGGATCTCACCAGCAGCTCTTTTTGAACCGGTAGCCCTACAACCGTCAAGGTAAGTCGACGCTGCCTCACGATCATTCTCCGTTACGAAAGCGTGTCATGAATATCGGATGGAATCGTGCGTTCATTGCACTGACGCTGCAAACCGATGTAGTGGGTGAGATCGCCCGACTCATCGAACACCGGTGAGATAAACAATTCATTGAGAAAAAGCGCACCATCCCGACGGTAGTTATTCAGCACCACCTGACAGCTCTGCCGACGCTTTATTGCCTCAACAAGTTTGCGCACACCAGGCTGTTCGCGGTCTTTTCCTTGCAGGAAACGGCAGTTCCGACCAATCGCATATTCGGCGGCATATCCGGTCATCTGCTCAAACCGCTTGTTGACGTAGACAATTGGCATATCGGGGCGTTTGGCATCCGAAATCACCACGGCTGAATTGAGTGCATCGAGTTGGCGTCGCAGGTCGAGAAATCGATCGCGAGTAATGCCGAAATCGGTAATGTCGATAATTGTCAGAACTCGATAACGGTCTTCACTACCGTGCGCCAGCGTGCGCGCCTGGAACATCAGGATCGCTACCGATCCATCCTGTCGACTCAACCGTGCCTCGGCCGAGATTTCGGCAGCATCCAGCGAAAATAAATCTGCGCTAGCCCGTAGTACCAGTCCCGACGTAGCAAGCAGAAGCCGAAAATGTTGCCCGACTAGGACACCCTGAGGAATGCCAAGCTTCGCTTCCACGTCGCCGCCCAGAACTAGAATCCGGCCGTCTGCTGCGATGACGCAAAGTCCTATGCGGGCTACGTCCATCGCCGCGCGCATTAATTCATTTTCAAACACCCGACCTTCAAGACTCATGCGTTTTCGCCCACAAAAAAGTGTTTCACACCACTAGGGTGCAAAAAAAAAGTTCGAATTCCGTGCGTACACTTGCTGCGGATTGCCCCATCATTCAGTTGGCCTAACGAGGATGACCAAGCTAAATGCAATTCATGTTTCTGACACTAATCAATTCATGCAAAAGCTAGATTTGTGCAGACCGCTTGCTTGCGTGACTCGCAAGATCGCAATATTGAAGTGAAACGACGATGAAGGCTTCCGCGCTCCACCCCAAATCCGAAAACATCACGGCAGCGCAAGCAACAATAATGCAACGGTCGTAGCGGAATTCAGCATCGAGCGTATTGCTGCGGTGCGTTAACAGGCCCGCGCGAAGCCGGCGCATAATCGGTTCGCACAAAGTTTGAAACACTTGTTTGCATCTGCCATAGGCGGACCGTTGCACGCTCTTCGATGTCGCGCCAGATCGTTTTTCTGACGTTACACAGGCACCGGCCCACGATATCAAGCAGATGCCTGCGATGTTCTGGGTTGTCTAAAAAATCGGGAGAGACGGTATGGCTAAGAAGTTGGTAGCGCGCACTTATCTGCGCAGTTGTTTGATCGCAATCTTGTGCGGTAGCGGAATGGCTGCAACGGCATTTGCCGACACGATTACCGCGCCGGGATTGACCGCGCCAGGTACGATTTCCTACGATGTCGAGGGTATTCCGACCATCCAGGCCTCGACCGATAACGATGTCGCTTTCCTGCAAGGCTACATGCACGCCCGCGATCGTTTTTTCCAGATGGATCTGACCCGTCGTAAAGTCAGCGGTACCCTGTCCGAACTGGTTGGTGCCTCGCAACTCGCCAGCGATGTGCAGACCCGCACACTCGGCCTGCGCCGCGCGTCATGGGCCACCTTGAACGCAATGTCGGATGATTCGCGCGGCTGGCTCAAGGCCTACGCGAACGGTGTGAATTTCTGGCTCGGCACGCAGCCGTTGCCGCCCGAATACGGCGCATTGCAACTCTCGCGTGCCGATCCGTGGACGCCGCTGGATACGGTCATCGTCGGCAAGGCGCTGGCATTCCAGTTGTCGTTCGATCTGGATATCGATCGCACCATCCAGTTCGGTGCATTCCAGCAAGCCGCGGCTGCCGCGCATGTCGATCCGGTCGCGCTGTTTTTCGGCGATACCAATCGTTTTGCGCCGCCGGATAATCGCGTCACGATTCCGAATTTCGTGCCCGGTGCAAGCACCAGCACGAACGGTTCCGCTACAACATCGGCGCTTGCGCACAGCTCGCTAGCATCCAGCCTGCCAACCCTCGCCGCCGCAACGAATACGCCGACGCAACTCGTCGACGACGATACGCTGGCGTTGGCGATTGCCTACCGCGCCAAGATTGTGAATGTCGATTTCATCGCGCCACATCTGAAAGCGCGCGAGGATCGCGCCGGTAGTAACGAGTGGGTCGTCAGCGGTAAATACACTGCCAGCGGCAAGCCACTGTTGATGAACGATCCGCATCTGAGTCTGGCGTTGCCGCCAGTGTTCAACGAGGTGCATCTGTATTCGAGCGACAGCCGTTATGCGCAACCGCTGAATGTCAGCGGTGTGAGCGTGCCGGGTACGCCGGGCGTGATCCAGGGTTGCAACCAGAAAGTCTGCTGGGGCACCACCACCAACGGGCTGGACGTCACCGACACGTTCAAGGAAACCTTCCATCTCAACAGCTATGGCCTGCCGTACGCGACCATGCACAACGGCGTGGAAGAACCAGTGCAGTGGGAGTTCCAGAGTTATTTTGTAAACCAGATGAAAGCTGACACGGTCGATAATCTCGTGCGCGATAATTCAATCGGTTACCTCAACGGCGCCGTGACTGTGATCATTCCGCGCCGCAATAACGGGCCGATGGTGCAGTTGTCGGGTAACGTCGGTCTGTCGGTGCAGTACACCGGCTGGGGCGCGACGTTCGAGCTGGAATCTTTCCGCCGCATCAACCGCGCGCAGAACCTCGCCGACTTCAAGACCGCGCTGAGTTATTTCGATGTCGGTTCGCAGAACTTTGCGTACAGCGACACCGACGGTCACATCGCGTATTTCACGAGTGCCGAAGCGCCGGTGCGCGATGATCTGCAGAACGGCAACGCGCCGGGCGGCGGCATTCCGCCGTGGCTGATCCGCGACGGTTCGGGTGCGCTGCATCACGACTGGCTGCCGGTACAACATCCGCAACCCAATCAGGCCTTGCCGTACGAAATCCTGCCGGCCAACGAAATGCCGTTTGTGATTGATCCTGCGCAGGGTTATATCGCGAATGCCAACAACGATCCGATCGGCATCACGCTCGGCAATAATCCGTTGGCCAAACAACGGCCGGGCGGCGGCATCTATTACCTGAACTTCAATTTCGACGCCTATCGCATGGGCCAGATCGATCGCAAGCTCAGCGAATTCATCGCCGATGGGCACAAGATCACGATGCAGGACATGCAGCAACTGCAGGGTAATACGCAATTGCTGGATGCCGAGCTGATATTGCCGTATCTGCTGGCCGCTTACAGCAATGCGAGTGCCAGCGGTGCATGGCCGCAACTCGCCGCACTTGCTGCCGATCCGCAGGTGACCGAGGCGATCTCGCGCCTCACCGCGTGGGATTTCTCGACACCGACCGGTTTGCCGCAGGGCTACGATGCGGGCAATTCGCCGTTGCTGCCAGCGCATCCGAGCCAACAGCAGCTCGATGCGAGTGTCGCCGCCAGTATCTTCGGCATCTGGCGCAGCATGGCGGTGCAGAACAGCATCGATGCCACGCTGACCAAACTCGGACTCGCCAGCTATCTGCCGGATGGATCGGATGCCTACGTCGCATTCAAGTTCCAGCTCGATGCGTTTGCTGCGACAGGCGGCAAGGGTGCTGCCGGCGTTGGTTTCTTCAACGTCAGCGGGGCGCCAACGCCACAGGCCGGTCGTGATTACGTCCTGCTCAAGAGTTTGCAGCAAGGACTCGCACGTTTCGCCAGTGCCGATTTCGCCGCGGCGTTCGGCGGCTCGACCCACCAGGCCGATTACCACTGGGGTGCATTGCATCGCATCGTGTTTTCGCATCCGCTCGGCGCGCCGTTCAGCGTTCCAAGCGCGGGCAATCCGTATGGCTTCAGCGATCTCGGTGCGAATCTGCCGGGTGTCGCGCGTGATGGCAGCTGGCAGACGATCAACGTCGGCAGCCACGATATCCGTGCCAACAGTCTGAACGGTTTCATGTTCGGCGGTGGTCCGGCGCGGCGTTTTGTCGGTGAAATGGCCACCCCGATCAACGCGGTTGAAATCATTCCGGGTGGCCCGAGCGACGTGATCGGTTCGCCGTATTACGCCAGCCAGCTGAGCCGCTGGTTGACCGTGAATTATCACGCCATGCCGATCGACTCGATCACCGCGGCAACCGGCGCACCGACCGTCATCAGTTTTGCGCCGCATCCATAACGGCTCCATGACGTTGCGCTGAGACGCAACGTTCTGGCTGGTGCTTCGACCACAGCCATCAATCCGCGACCCGGATTGATGGCTGTTTCTTTTTACGGTTTTGTTGGCGCCGTTGTCTGCAACTCGGTAAAGTCGGCGGCTTCAAATCGTCTCGGCCCGACTCATGCCTTCAGCAATTATTCCGCGCGGATTCGATCTCGCGATTGCGCGCGCGCATCTCGAAAAATGCGATCGGAAATTCGCCAAGTGGATCGCCCGTGTCGGTGATATCGAGCAGGATTATTCGCGGCCTTTCCAGCCGGTCGATGCGCTCGCTCGCGCCATTCTGTATCAGCAACTTTCCGGCAAGGCGGCGGCGACGATTGTCGGTCGAGTCGAGGCACATCTGCCACGTGGACGTCGATTCAGTGCCGCCGGCATCCACGCCGTAAGTGACGAACAATTTCGCGCTGCCGGCGTATCGCGTAACAAGTGTGCCGCGCTGCGCGACCTCGCCGAAAAAGCCGATGCCGGCATCGTGCCGACCGCGGCGGGGCTGGCGCGCATGAGCGATCTCGACATCATCGAGCATCTCACGCAGGTGCGTGGCATCGGTCGCTGGACGGTGGAGATGATGCTGATGTTTCGCCTCGGCCGACCGGATATTTTGCCGATCCACGACCTCGGTATCCGCAAGGGTGCCGAGGTCGTGCATACGCAGGAAAAGTCGTTCAAGCCGCTCGAACTTGGCGCGTTCGGAGAGCGCTGGACGCCGTATCGCACGCTCGCGAGTTTGTACCTGTGGCGTATCGCCGACCTAGCGCAGAGCGACGCAAAAGCAGCGCTTGGCGGCAACGAAAGCAAAAATGCAAAACCGGTGAAACGTTCACAAGGATAAGCATCGTCATATCGTTGTAACGCAAGTTCGGCGCAATAGTGGCTGCGCATATCGCCGGAATACCGCCATCCCATGCACATCGTCGATACGACTTTGTTTTTCGCCCCGCACAGCGGTGGGGTGAAGCGTTATCTACTGGCCAAACATCGTTATCTGGCGAGCCAGCCGGAGGTGCGTCACAGCCTGCTTGTGCCGGGTGCGCATGATCGCGAAGTCGCGCACGGCATCATCGAACAACGCAGCCCGCGCATTCCGTTGGCGGGCGGTTATCGCATCCCGCTGCGCTTGCGCGCATGGCGCTACACGTTGCGTTCGCTCGCGCCGGATCTGATCGAGGTTGGCGATCCGTATCACCTCGCGTGGGTCGCATTACGCGCTGCGGATGAGCTCGGCGTGCCGGCGGTCGCGTTCGCGCATTCCGATCTCTCTCGGCTGCTGGCCAGCCGTTTCGGTCGCGCTATTGGCAGGATTAGCGAGGCTTATCTGCGAGGACTGTATGCACGTTTCGATCTGGTCATGGCGCCAAGCAGCAGTATTGCTGAGCGCTTGCGTGGGATCGGCGTGCAGAACGTCGTGGTGCAGCCGCTCGGCGTCGATGGCGAGGCGTTTCATCCATCGCGGCGCGATCCGGAATTGCGCACGCTGCTAGGTTTGCCGCCGCAAACCCGGCTGCTGATTTTTGCCGGTCGCATGGCCCGCGAAAAGCAGATTCCGCTGCTGCAGCGCGCGGTAGCCGAGCTCGGCGCGCCGTATCACTTGCTGCTGGTCGGCGGCGAGCGGCTGCAGCATCTTTCCGCGCGCGTCACGTTGCTGCCGTATCAGCAGGACAGCAAACGCTTGGCGCGCCTGCTCGCGAGCGCGGATGTGCTGGTGCATGCCGGCGAGCATGAAACCTTCGGCATGATTTTCATCGAGGCGATGGCTTGTGGCATTCCGGTGATCGGCATGCGCTCCGGCGCGGTCGCCGAACTGATCGACGAGGAAGTCGGGCGCATCGCCGAACCCGGCAATATCGCGTCGCTGAAACAGACGATCATCAGTGTGTTCGAGCAGGACATGGCGGCGATGGGCGCGGCGGCACGTCGGCGGGTCGAGCAACGCTACAGTTGGGAAACTAGCTTTTCGCGGCAGCTTGAATGTTACGCGCGCTTGCATCGTCCGCGCGCCGAGTTGGCATTACGCCTCGCGCAAGTGAAATGAGCGCGACCAAACATCTCTGCATCGTGTTGCATGATGTCGCGCCGGCGACGTGGCCATCGTGTCGTCGTTTGCTCGATATGCTCGGCAGTCTCGGCGATCCGGTCGTCACCTTGCTGGTGGTGCCGGACTTTCATGGCAGCGGTCGCGTCGATGCGGCGCCGGATTTTTTCTGCAGTGTGGATGCGCTTGCCGCGGGCCATGCCGAGATCGCCTTGCACGGTTATTTTCATCGCGATGATGCATCGCCGCCGCGCTCACCGGGCGCATGGTTGCGACGACGAGTATTGACTGCGAGCGAAGGTGAGTTCGCCGCACTGGATCGCGATGTCGCCGCGTGCCGTATTCGCGACGGTCAGCATATGCTGGGTCGCGTCGGCTGGAATATCACGGGCTTTGTGCCGCCGGCATGGCTGGCCAGTCGTGGCACTTACGAAGCGTTGTGCGCAACTACATTGCGTTACACCAGCACGCATGCAGCGCTGATCACCTTGCCGGATCAGCGCCGCATCGCCGCGCCGTGCCTGACTGCTTCGACGCGTTCGGTCTGGCGGCGTAGCTGCAGTCGAATCTGGCTGCGCACGATGTCATTGCTGTGGGCGAGATCGCCGTTGTTGCGTATCGGCCTGCATCCCGACGATGCGCTGCATCCCGAGATCATGGCCTGTTGGCGCAAGCTGATCGGAGCGCTGCTGCAGGATCGCATTGCGCTGACAAAATCCCAAGCCATTGCCCACTACGAATGCGTCGCGCCGGCTCGCTGCTGATTGCGCTCGCGCTGATCGCAGCGCTGGCCGTGCCGATGCTGCTCGGCGGCCGCGATGCGCTGGCGACGGCGTGGAATTTCCCGCTGCAGAATCTGGCTGCACTGACGTTGCTGACGATGTGCAGTTGGCTGAGCAAGTCGCAGAAGTTGCGTGTTCTGCTTTATCAGATCGGCGCGCCGCTGACGTTTTGGCGTGCTCTGGGTATTTCGCTAGCGACCGATTTTGCATTCATGGCAACCCCCGCAGGCGCCGGTGGTTATCCGGCCAACATCCATCTGCTGAAGCGCGCTGGCGTTTCCATATCGAGTAGCACCGCCGTGGTGGTGGCCGATCAATTGCTGGATCTGCTGTTTTTTGCCGCGGCGATTCCGCTGTCGCTGCTGGCGTTGCTCAGTACCGATTTGCCGACCGGACTGCGTGCCACCGCGCTGGTGATGATCGCGCTGCTGATTGTCGTCAGCATGATCCTCGCGCTGTTGCGACACCGATTCTGGCGCTGGATTTTTACGCGTGATCGCATCTCCTCACGCCATACCTGGTGGCATCGGCGACAAGGCGAATTGCTACATTTTTTGCATGGCATGCGTCTTCAGGCGCGCACGCTGGCCCATGCGAATGCGCGCTTCTATTCCCAACTCGCACTGTTCACCGCGCTGCAATGGCTCACACGTTACGGCGCGCTGTGGCTGGTTTTGCTACTGCTCGGGCATCCGCTACCGTTCGCTTATGCGTTGCTGCTACAGGCGTTGATCCTGCACGCGGCGCAATGGACCGGTGTGCCATCCGGCGCGGGTGGCGCCGAGCTCGGCCTCGCTGCCGCGCTCGCGCCGTGGGCGCCGGCAAGCAGCATCGCCACGGCGTTGCTGTTATGGCGTTACGCGACCTTATATCTCGGTCTGGCTGCAGGCGGAATTGCGTGGCTGCTGCTGGTTACTCAGCGACGCCAGCACCAGTGCCAAGGCTCGTAGCTTATGCCGTGCGGATTGCCGCGAGGAAACGACAGATGGAATCCATACGTCTGCGCGTTCGCCTGCAACCAAACGAACGCCGCCGAGTTTTCAAATTCTTGTTCGAGTGCGGCGAATCCATGCGTGGTGATATCCAGCGCGCGCCCGGAGTGGTGTTCGCTGTAACCCGGTGCTGCATTCACGCGCAGGATTTCCGTGATCGACAAACCGCGATCGAGCTTGCGCTGGAAAATGCCGAGTTGATATTCGATGCTGCGAAATGCGGACACAGCTTGCAGCGTAATTCCATCGCCTACCGCCGCAGCGCACATGCGTTGCCAAGCGCGCGCCGCGCATGGCGCGAGGCGTTGCTCGCGACCTTGCGTATCCAGTCCGATACCGAGCAGGGCGGATGGCTCGCGTACCGGCCGCAGTTTCGTGAGCTTGCCGTAATCGCGCGGCACGCCGAGCGCAAACGCATGTTGCAGCAGTTCGCGCTGACGTTTCAGATCAGTCACTAGCCGACTCAGCGAAGTATTCGGCATCATGTCGCATCATTTTTTTCGCCCGATTTTTTCGTCAACTATCGGCACAGCTTTGGCGCGCCCGGTTTTGCGCAAAGCATCACGCAACACGTATTCGATCTGCGCGTTGACACTGCGTAACTCGTCATCCGCCCAACGTTGCACGGCGTCGAGCACGTCGGCGCTGATGCGCAGCGGATAGGCTTTTTTTTCCGACATTGCGTGGGATCAACTATACAACGTGCCAGTGTTGACGATCGGCTGCGTGCCGCGCTCGCCGCACAGCACCACCAAAAGATTGCTGACCATCGCGGCTTTGCGCTCTTCATCGAGCTGCACGACGTTGCGTTTGGCGAGTTGTTCGAGCGCCATTTCGACCATGCTGACCGCACCTTCGACGATGCGTGTGCGCGCCGCGATGATCGCGCTGGCCTGCTGGCGCTGCAACATTGCTTGCGCGATTTCCGGAGCAAAGGCGAGGTGGGTGATGCGCGATTCGATCACCTTGATGCCCGCGCTGGTCAGGCGATCCTGGATCTCCTGTTGCAGATGTTCGGAGATATCCTTGCCGTGACTGCGCAGCGACAACGCGCCAGTATCATGCGCATCGTACGGATAACTCGTTGCCATCGAACGCAGCGCGGATTCGCTCTGGATATGGATGAAGTCTTCGTAATCGTTGACTTCGAAAATCGCCTCGGCGGTATCGACTACCTGCCATACCACGACGGCGGCGATTTCGATCGGATTGCCATCGAGATCGTTGACCTTGAGCTTGTTCGACTCGAAATTTCGCACGCGCAGACTGACCGAGCGTTTGCTGTAGAACGGATTGGTCCAGCGCGGCCCGGCGTCACGCACGGTGCCGACATATCGACCGAAAAACTGCAGCACCTTAGCTTCGTTTGGCGCGACTGTAAAAAAACCGCCGAGCGCGATCAGCAGCACGATGCCGGCAAGCACCGCGACGATGATCGACCATGGAATTTGATGTTGCAGCGAGTTGATCAGCCACGCGCCATCGGCCAGCAACAACACGATGAGGCCGATCAGCGCGGGAATTCCCGACGGTGCGGAATAACGACGTTCGTTCATGGC
>JAYVTP010000285.1:0-5299 GCA_043788685.1 Pseudolysobacter sp.
CTCGAGGGTCTTCTCTGCGCGATATGCAGGCATGACAACGACGAGTTTTTTCTGATGCAGCATAGGTGTCCGATGGCTTGCGCTGTCACGCAATGACAGGACGAGATTGTCCCATGCTTCCTCGCCCTGACCAAGGGCGTGCCTCACAGTAGTAAACGGGCATTCGTTTCGATCGCGCAAGCCGTTACACTTCACGCCTTGTTTTTTTTCGCCTAGCCCATGACCAACGACACTCCGATCAGCAATAATTTCATTCGCCAGCAGGTGCTCGACGATCGCGCGAACGGCAAGCACGACGGTCGCGTGGTGACGCGTTTTCCGCCCGAGCCGAACGGTTATCTGCATCTGGGCCACGCCAAATCCAT
This sequence comes from Pseudolysobacter sp., assembly GCA_043788685.1. Classification (GTDB taxonomy): domain Bacteria; phylum Pseudomonadota; class Gammaproteobacteria; order Xanthomonadales; family Rhodanobacteraceae; genus Pseudolysobacter. The sequence goes on from JAYVTP010000285.1 coordinate 366, forward strand.
CTGCCTGAACTTCGGCATCGCCGGCGAGTTTGCGGGGCGCTGCAATCTGCGTTTCGACGATACCAATCCGGCCAAGGAAGATCTCGAATACGTCGAGTCGATCAAGCACGACGTGCAGTGGCTGGGTTTCGCCTGGAGCGAGTTGCGCCACGCCTCGGATTATTTCGCGGTGTTTCACTTGTGCGCGCTGAAGCTCATCACACACGGTCTGGCGTATGTCGATTCGCTCAGCGCGGAAGAAATTCGCGAGCATCGCGGCTCTTTGACTCACCCGGGCAAAGACAGCCCCTATCGTTCGCGCAGTATTGCCGAAAATCTCGATCTGTTGGAGCGCATGCGCGCCGGTGAATTCGCCGATGGCACACACATCTTGCGCGCAAAAATCGACATGGCCGCGCCGAATATCAACCTGCGTGATCCGGCCTTGTATCGCATCCGCAAAGTCACGCACCAGAACACCGGTGATCGGTGGTGCATCTATCCAATGTACGATTTCGCGCATGTGATTTCGGATGCGGTGGAAGGCATCACCCACTCGCTGTGCACGCTCGAGTTCGAGGATCACCGCCCGCTGTATGACTGGTGTCTGGATCAACTCGATCTCGATAACGATGCCGAACTCACCGCGCCGTTGCGCGCAGCCGGACTGACGGTGAATGTATCGCGTCCGCAGCAGATCGAGTTCGCGCGCGGCAACCTCGATTACACCGTGATGAGCAAACGCAAGCTGCTGGCGCTCGTGCAGGATGGGCTGGTCGACGGCTGGGACGATCCGCGCATGCCGACGATTTCCGGCTTGCGTCGGCGCGGTTTTCCGGCCGCGGCAATCCGTACCTTCTGGCAGCGCGCCGGCGTGACCAAACAGACCTCGGTGATCGAATACAGCGTACTCGAAAACTGCGTGCGCGAAGAACTCGATGCCAACGCGCCGCGCCGCCTTGCGGTGCTCGATCCGCTGCGTCTGGTATTGACCAATCTGGCCGAAACGCACGAAGAATCGCTGACGTTTTCAAACCATCCGAAGAACGAACTGTTCGGCACACGCAGCGTACCGTTCGCGCGCGAGTTGTGGATCGAGCGCGAGGATTTCATGGAGACGCCGATCAAGGGTTTTCATCGCCTCGCGCCCGGTACCGAAGTGCGTCTGCGTGGCATCGGCATCGTGCGTTGTAATGAAGTCATCAAGTCGGATGACGGCGGCATCGCCGCGCTGCATGGCACGCTCGATCTCGATACGCGCCACGGCATGCCGGGCGCGGATCGCAAGGTCAAGGGCACGATTCACTGGGTCAGCGCCAAGCACGCACTTGCCGCCGAAATCCGCTTGTACGATCGCTTGTTCGATGTGCCGAATCCGGACAACGACGACGATGGCAAAAGCTATCGCGATCATCTGAATCCGAACTCACGGCGCATCGTATCGGGCTGGGTCGAACCGTCGCTGGCTGACATCGCCCCGCAATCCAGCGTACAGTTTGAACGCTTGGGTTATTTCGTGCGCGACGCGGATAGCCGACCCGGCAAACTGGTGTTGAATCGCAGCGTGACCTTGCGCGATTCCTGGAGCAAGCCCGCAGCCAAGTGAGGCAAGTATGCAAGCCCGCGTTTTTTGCACACGATTCATGCGCAATTGTTTGCCGAGTTGGCGGCGTTGCTCGATTCTGTTGACGTTGACATTTTGTCTGAATGCCTGTGCGACGGATCAGGCATCGACCGCCGTCGCACTGTCGAATGCAACTGCGAACACGGTACAAAAATCAGCACCGCGATCCGCAAGATTGCTGCCGAATCAGCCCCAAGGCGAAATCAACTATAGCTGCGCTACAGCGGCCGACTGCGTGGTCAAGAACGTCGGCAATTGCTGCGGTTATTATCCGGGCTGCGTGAATAGCGGCAGCCCGACGTTTCCCGATCAGGTCCGGGCGCAGTGTAGCGCACAGAAAATGCATGGCGTGTGCGGTTTTCCGGCGAATCCGGGCTGCGAATGTGTTGCGCATAAATGCGTCACGACCGCCGGGCCGGGCAATGGCGGCGGCGCGGTCGAATGACCCGGGAAAAAAACAATCCGACCATCACCATGTTTGTTTATTCCCCAGTGTGATCCCCATGCAGCATGCTCCGATTCATCTTTCCCTGCCCGACTGGGTGACCACCGAGATCGACGATGACCAGGTTTATGCGACCGACGAACAACGCGTGGCATTGGCGATCCGGCTGGCGCGGCGCAATGTCGAACTCGGCACGGGCGGCCCGTTTGGCGCAGTGATTTTTTCGCAAGAGGGGCGCATCGTCGGCCTCGGCGTGAACCGCGTCGTGCCGCAACATTGCTCGCTCGCGCATGCCGAGATGATGGCATTCATGAATGCGCAAGCGCGTGTGCAAAGGCATCGCTTGAACGAAGATGGCGCGCGTTACATTCTCGCTACCAGCGCGCAGCCGTGTGCGATGTGCTACGGCGCCAGCATCTGGGCCGGCATCGATGAATTGTTGATTGGCGCCCGCAGTGCGGACGTGGAAGAGCTCACCGAGTTCGACGAAGGCCCGTTGCCGGCAGACTGGAGCGGCGAATTGCAGCGGCGCGGCATTCGCGTGCAATGCGACCTGCTGCGCGACGAGGCGCGCGAGGTGTTTGTCTTGTACGGCGAGAAAAACGGACGGGCGTACTGACGTATCATGCGTCAGTCGGAGCGGATTTTTCCGCGCGCCGGATATTTTTCCTCCTCCTGTTTTGCTGATCCGGTTTGAAACATGAAACATGCGTTGCTGAGATTTCTCTCGTGAGCGAAACATCATCCGCGCCCAAAACCGGATTGCTGGCTTACTGCCGTGCCGGTTTCGAAGGCGAATGCGCGCAAGAACTCAGCGACCACGCCACGCGTCATTCCGCCTACGGATTTGCACGCACGCAGCCGAACACCGCGCTCGTCGAATTCGTGCTCGCGGATGCCGAGCAAACGGCGCAACTGCATGTATCGATGCACTCCAGCGATCTGATTTTTGCACGACAGATTCTACTGGTGCTGGCACATTTTCCGAACTTGCCAATTCACGATCGGATCGGCGCGTTACTGCCGTTGCTGAAAAGCAGCGACACGCGTTATTGCGATGCGTGGATCGAAATACCCGACACCGACGCCGGCAAGGAATTGTCGGCATTTTGCCGTGCTTTCAATGCCGCGCTGATCGGCGTGCTGAAGCGAGAAAAAATGATCGATCGCAGTTCGACCAAACGCCTGCATGTGTGTTTCACACGTACCGACGCGGCGTTTCTTGCCGAGAGCGATATCCGCTACGCATCGTCATGGCCGCAAGGCATTCCGCGATTGAAATTTCCGCGTGAGGCGCCGAGCCGATCCACGCTCAAACTCGACGAGGCGTTTCAGGTTTTGCTCAGCGAAACCGAACGCGAGCGTTGGTTGCGGGCCGGCATGAGCGCCGTCGATCTGGGCGCCGCACCGGGCGGCTGGAGCTGGCAACTGGTGCGCCGCTCGATCCACGTCACGGCGATCGACAACGGTCCAATGGATCAGGGTTTGCTCGATTCCGGCCTGCTCACGCATTTGCGCGAAGACGGCTTTCGGTATCAGCCGAAACGCCCGGTCGACTGGCTGGTTTGCGACATGGTCGAGAAACCGCGCCGCGTCGCCGAACTGATCGCGCAATGGCTCGCTGCGGGCTGGTGCCGACAAGCGATTTTCAATCTCAAGCTGCCGATGAAACAACGTTACAACGAGATTCAACTTTGTCTCACGCTGATTCGCGACCACGTTGCGGCGGAAGGCAAATCCGTGCAACTGCGCGCCAAACAGCTTTATCACGACCGCGAAGAAATCACCGTATTCGCGCAAATCGGCGGCAGGTAAAGGTCGCCGCGAATACGTGGCATCGACCGATAATTCGTGTAGCGTCGGACACGCAACCGGTTCCAGGAATGCGGGCACGCCGCCCGCGCGATGCAGTCGATCAACATACCTTATAGGGCACTAGTGCTGCGGGATGGTCAACCGGTTGACCACAACCTCCGACGCAATCCGACATCCGCTCGTGCCCCTAGATGGACATGACGATGCCCGCCAGCCGTGTGCGACATCAAACCGTCAGACAGCGCCGCTATATTGTGTTTTCTTTTTGCCCAATATTTTCATGGGACGGGATTGCAATGTCTGGAAAATTCTTTCGTTCACTGGCCGTGCTTGCCCTGCTGATAACAGCGATGGCAGGCCACGCCCAAGTAGTAATCAGTCAGGTGTATGGCGGCGGCGGCAATACCGGCGCGCCGTTTACCAACGACTTTATCGAAGTGTTCAATCGCGGCAGCGTGGCGGTCGATATCAATGGCTGGTCGGTGCAATACGCCTCCGCTGCCGGCGCCACATGGGCTGCGACGACTCTTGCTAGCACGAGTACGATGCTGCAACCGGGACAATACTATCTGGTGCAGGAAGCTGGTGGTGCTAATGGCGCGGCTCTGCCTGCTGCAGACGCGACCGGCGGCGCCAACCTTGCGGCAGCGAATGGCAAGGTGGCGCTGGTCAATAACAGCACAGCGCTGACTGGCGCTTTCCCAAGTGGCAGCGCCATCCAGGATTTGATCGGATTCGGCACCGCCACTTTTTTCGAAGGTACCGGCCCCGCCGCTGCGGGCTCGAACACCACCGCACCAATCCGTGCCGCAGCGGGTTGCACCGACACCAACGTCAATAGTGCGGACTTCGCTGTCGCGACACCCACACCGCGCAATCACTTTAGCCCTGTGCATTTTTGCGGCGGTGGCGGCGGCCCCACCAACCCCAGCGCCACGGGTGCGGCAAGCCCGACATCTGTTTTGGCAGGCAACAGCACGTTGCTCACTGTCAGCGTCACTCCGGGCGGCACGCCGACCAGTACCGGTCTTGCCGTAACGGTCGATCTCACGGCGATCGGTGGCTCGGCCA
>JAYVTP010000286.1:0-12255 GCA_043788685.1 Pseudolysobacter sp.
CAGGTCGGGTTGGCTAACTTTGCGTGTGGTCATGTTTTTCCTCGTAGATGGCAGTCTCCTGCCAATGACCGTTTACACAAAATTATTTATACCCCCCCCACAGTCCAGCGAAGGCTGGGATCCATTTTGACCTTGATCTACCAGCTGTGAGATTTCGTCAGACTTAGCAAAAATCAAAAATGGATCCCAGCCTGCGCTGGGATGACGAGCACAAGCGCCATCGCCATAACTTCGCCCCAACAACGTCAGTTGCGCGCCATGCCTGCGCCTCAGCCGCGGGTTGCAATGACACCTCGAACTCAACGAGGTGAAGCATGAATCCCGCAGTCTTTCATAACCCGACCTTCAAGGCGCTCGGCATTGGCTTCCTTGCGCTGCTGATGCTGATTCCGCTGCTCAAAGTGGACAGCTTGATCAGTGAGCGGCAGGATTTGCGGCGCCAGGCGCTTGCACAGATTGCGCAAGGCTGGGGCACGCAGCAAACCATCGGTGGGCCGGTATTGGCGATACCTCGTCGCGTGCATGTGGTGCGGGACAAGGAGACCGTCAACGTCGAATATGTGAGTATCCAGCTCGCCGATGCGCTCAAGATCGACGGCACTTTGGATGTCACGGAAAAACACTACGGCATCTATTTCGCGCCGGTGTATGGCGCGACGTTGAAGTTGCACGCACGTTTCGCCGCGGCAAATCTAAGCGCGCTGGATCAGGGCAGCGCGGAATGGCTGTGGCCGCGCGCTGAACTGCAATTGCCAATTGCTGATGTGCGCGGGCTACGCAGCGTTTCGGTGTTGCGTATCAACGGCGTCGAAGCGCGGTTTCGCCCGGCCAACCAGACCGTCGCAGGCATCACGGCAGTTGCGACCACGCTTGATCTGAGTGAATTGCGCAAGAAAGATTTTGTCGTCGATATTGAAATGGTATTGGCTGGCACCGAACGATTCGACGTGCTGCCGCTGGCGCGCACGACCGAAGTCAATCTTGCCGCGCCGTGGCCGAGTCCGAGTTTCGGTGGCGCGTTTCTGCCGGTGCAAAGCGAGGTCGATACGACCCATTTCAGCGCGCACTGGCAGGTGCTGGACATCAATCGCAGTTTCGGCCAGGTCTGGGAAGAGTCGCGCGAATCCAGTCATCAATTTGCCGACTCCACGTTCGGTTTTGCGCTGTATCAACCCGCTGGCGTGTATCAGCAAAATGTGCGTGCCGGCAAATACGGACTACTCATGATCACGCTGACCTTCATCGCGGTATTCCTGTGCGAAGTGCTCAAGCGTCTGAGAGTGCATGCGTTGCAATACCTGCTGGTCGGCGTGGCGTTGGCGACGTTTTATGTCGTGCTGCTGGCGTTGTCCGAGCAGATCGGTTTCAAGTTGGCCTATCTTGCTGCGGCTGCTGCGGTGGTCGCGATGATCGGTGGTTACATCGGCACGATCCTTGGCACCTGGCGCGCGGGGCTGATGCTGGCATCGCTGCTGACGCTGATCTATGCATTGTTCTATGTGCTGGTAGTCAGCGAACAATATTCGCTGCTGATGGGCGCGCTGGCGCTGTTGGTCACGGTCGCGGCGATGATGTTCCTGACCCGGCGCGTCGATTGGTACGCGATGTCGCAACGCAAAGCCGTGTAGGTGATTTTTGTCGCTACAGATGTCGATTTCGGCCATAGATGCGAGAATAGAGCCATGAACCTTCTAGCTATCGAAACCGCTACCGAATGCTGCTCGGTGGCCTTGTCCTGCAATGGCACGATCATCGAGTGCAGCGAACTCGCGCCGCGCCGCCACGCCGAATTGGTGCTGCCGATGATCGAATCGGTTTTGGCCGAAGCCGGACTCGCACGCCGCGCGATCGATGTGATCGCCGTGGGTCGCGGACCGGGCGCATTCACGGGCGTGCGCTTGGCGATTTCAGTGGCGCAAGGTCTCGCACTCGGGCTGGATGTGCCGGTGATTGCGGTCTCCTCGCTGGCCGCGCTGGCGCAGCACGCACCGGATCACGGTATGCCGATATTGGCCGTGATCGATGCACGCATGGGTGAAATCTATGCCGGCGTATTCACGCGCGGCGCGGACGGTCTGGTGCACGCGCTGAGCGATGAATGTGTCGGCCACGCCGATCTCATCGCCTTGCCGCACCATCCGCGCTGGTGCGTGGTCGGCAGCGGCTGGGCGACGTATGCTGCGTTGCTCGAAATACGTCTCGGCGTGGCCCCGATTTACGCCGATGGCGCACGTTTCCCGCAGGCGCGCGCGATCGCCGAACTCGCATTGCCGCAGGCATTGGCCGGAGACGGCGTTGCCGCCGAACTCGCGTTGCCGGTGTATCTGCGCGACAAAGTCGCCTTGACGCTGGATGAGCAACGCAGCGCACGTTCGCGCTGAATCTGATCATGCGGAATGCGCGACTACTGAGTTGTTGCTTTGGTTTGATCTTCCGCAGAATACAAAATCGTTTCTAGGCTCGGTAAAAGCATCTGCATCAGTCGTTCACGGCCCGCCACGTTGTTGTGGTAAATGTCGAAAAACGCGGTGCAGTCGGTGCCTTCAAGGCTGTTGAACAGGTCGGTGTAATCGAGCACGCGGATTTTGCCTTCGTCCTGCAACGGCTTGAGAATCGACAACGCCCATTCGTGTGCGGCTAGTGGCAAGGCATCGTTCATCCATACCGAATGCATCGGCATGAGCACGATGATTGGCTGTGTTTTCCAAGTCAGATGGCGCAGTTGTGCCTGGATCAGGTCACGGGCTTCTTGCTGGTATGGCGAAGGTGCTTCGGTGCCATTTACGATCGCGCGCCAGTCGGCGCGTGGTTGATTGGCGCCAGGCAACATCGCGCATTGCCCCTTCAGTTTTTCTGCCGCTTCGGCATCAAGCGTTGCCGCCTTTTCGCAGTCGGATCGATGCTGCAATTGCAGGCGACAGATATTCGACGTCTCATCGGCGTTGGTCTGCAATACATGCTTCGCATCAAGCGCATGAAAATATTTCAGCGACTTCAAACGCTGCTGCGGATGCTGGATCAGGTCACGAATATCTTCGCGGTATTCGAACAGGCCGGAATACAGTCCGTACGTGGCTAGCTCGTTGCGATCGAAGCCGACGTGCTTGCTCATCCATGGGATCTGGTCGTAGCGGTGAAACGGATAAGCGATGCCGAGTTCATACGCGCCGTTTCCCGGCCCAATGAAATCCTGCACCGATAGCGCAATGATGCCGCCCTGAATTTCCGGATGCTGCACCGCGAGCCAGTCGGTGATGATGCCCAGACTCATCCAGTGCATGCCGGCGACGCTGATGTTGGCGTGTACCTTGCCGTGCGCCGCGGCGGTACTCGCGAGCAGGGCATGATCGATGCCGTACACCGGGCGCGAACTGCCGAGCGTGACAAAATCGATATGCGCCATTTCCGGATCGAGCAGCGCGCGTTTTTTCGCGATGCTCATGCCGGCGTGGCTGTTCGGCGAGGCGATAAATTCCCACGCACCGAATTGAAACAGCAGGTCGATCAAAACGATCATCAGCATTGGCACGATGAATTTGAGATAACGCATGCCGGTGCTCAAAACTGGAAGTAGATGAAGGGAATATTTTTCCCCGGCGTGAACAGGATTAGCGCGAGCAGGATCAAGGTCATTGCCGCGGCGAATCGTGCACCGCGATCTTCACTCAAACGTTGCTTGAGATGGCCGTAGCCGCCGATGAATTGCGACAGCATCAAGCCGAGCAAAAGCAGGGCGAGACCCAGATGGTGATCTTGCGAAAAATCCTGGATCGCGCTCGCCGCACCATGCAGCAGATTGCCGATGACCGCGACACTCGCCGCGAGGGTTTTGGCGCGGAAAAATATCCACGCCAGGCACACCAGATGAAACGTCAGTAGCCAGCGCAACAAACGCATCGGCCATACCGGCGATTGCCAGAACGGCAGGCGCTGCAGCGCGACGCGCTCGAACACCAGATAACCGCCATGCAGTCCGCCCCAGATCACGAAGTTCCAGCTCGCGCCATGCCACAACCCGCCGAGCAGCATCGTGATCATGAGGTTGGCGAGCGTGCGCGCCTCGCCGCGGCGGTTGCCGCCGAGCGCGATGTACAGGTAATCGCGCAACCAGCGCGACAGTGTCATATGCCAGCGCCGCCAGAAATCTTGCAGGCTTTCGGCGATGTACGGATAGTTGAAATTCTGCGGAAAACGAATACCGAGCAGCAACGCGCAGCCGATCGCGATATCGGTGTAGCCCGAGAAATCGCAATAGATCTGGAACGCGAACGCATAGATGCCCAGCAGCGTATCCCAGAAATGCGCGCCCTCGGGATGATCGAAAACAGGGGCGACGAAACCCGCCAGCGTATCGGCGAATACCATCTTCTTGACGAAGCCGAATGCAATCAGCACCAGCGCACGTTGTACGTCGCTCAACGCGACATTGCGCGGACCATCGAGCTCGATAAAAAACTCGCGCGCGCGCACGATCGGCCCGGCTTCGAGCTGCGGAAAAAACGCCACGGCGAGAGCGTAGTCGAGCAGCCGGCGACGCGGCTTCATCACACCGCGATAGACATCGATCGTGTAACTCAGGCTCTGGAACGTGTAGAACGAAATACCGACCGGCAGCAGCAAGTCGATCGGTGTGATATGCCAGGCTGCGCCAAGCGCATCGGCGCCGCCGTTGAAACTCGCGATCAGCCAGTTGGCGTATTTGAAGATGGCGAGAAAGCCGATGTTGACGATCACGCTGATTATGACCAGCCGCTTCGGATTCGCGCTGCGTGGCAGTTGCAGGCCGATCAGATAATCTACGATCGTGGAGAACCAGATCAGCAGCAGATATTCCCAGTGCCACTGCCCGTAGAAATAATAACTGGCGAGCAGCAGCATGCATTTCTGCAAGGTCGGCAACGCCCGCAGGCACTGGTTGAGCACCAGTACGATCAGGAAAAAAACGACGAAGTGCAGGGAGTTAAACAGCATCGGTGTTGTCCGTATCCGCAGATGCAACTGCGGGTTTTGTGCGAACCGCTTTGTGCTTTCTCCAGCGGTGCCAATTCTTCAGACGCAGTGCCGGCTGTTCGACGCCGTGCCAAGATATTACGGCAATCGTCAATGCCAACGGAAAAGCATAAAGGCTGATTTTCCCGGGCCAAGGGTCATTCAGGAATGTCATCACGAATTGCTGACAAGGAAAACCCCAGAGGTAGATGCCATAGGAATAATCGCCCATCCGATTGAAGGCATACCAAGGCAAGCAGTATGCAAACCAGAAACAGAAGTACGCCTCTGCCAGCGCGAATGAAAAAGGAAAAACCGCACTGCCATGTGTAAAACAGGAAAGCAATACCAGCGCAAACATCCAGGGATGGCCCAGTGGTATCCATGCGCGGTGCAGATAGCAAAATGAGCCTAGCGCAAATAATCCAGCAAATTGAGCATAAGTCGCATGGTAAATCAGCATGGGTACGTCGGGCCAATGCAAGAAGCCGTAGACACTCAACACGATCAGAGCAACACTCGCCAGCCAGCGTAACCTGAAAATTCCGACCAGTCCCAGCACGGCAAGCCAGAGGTACATGCTGGCCTCCGCTGGCAAGGTCCAGATCGAGGCATTGACGATTTGCGGTGGCGGATTGTTAGCGAATACTCCCGGTAATTGCCAGTGCAGGTTTTGCAGCTCCAGATTGCTCCACACATAAGCCGCTGTATCCGGGTGTTGCAGATACTCATGCAATGGCAGTGCGCTGAGCATGGGGCCGAACACAAATGCGCAAAACACCAGACACAAGGCATAGGCCGGCAGTAACCGCAAGGTACGCGCCAATATGAACGAGATCACATTGCGCTGGCGCAGCAGACTTCCGGTAACCAGAAAGCCACTAATGGTGAAGAAAAAATCGACTGCGATCGTGCCGCTATAAGTGCCCCAGCCCGAACGCTGGAAAATATCCAGAACGCCCATTCCGAAAAAAAGGTGGCTATGCCCGTAGATCACCATCGTCGCAGCGATAAAACGCAGCAACAGGAAATTATCCTGGCGACACGCAGGGCCATCGGCGAGCGTTCTCCATCGGGATATCGCAACAAGAAAACTCTTCATATTTGTTTTATTTGGTACTGCGTGAGACTTAAGTCGCGCCGGTGGCGAATAACCCGTGAATGTATTGGGTCATCGCAGAGACAGGCAACGCGAACCAATCGTTCGATAACGCTTGCCACGCCAACAGATATGCCGAGGAAGCGCAATGCCCTCTCACCAAAGCCATGCGGCGCTTCAATCGCTGTTTCGATCTGCCGGAATTGCTGCGATGCTTGCTGGGCGATCGAGTGCATGAAGGGTATTCGTTGGAACGACGTCTGCGCCAAAAGTGGATTTATATACACTGGCACTTCGCGCCGGCCAAGTGAATACTTGCAAGGTCGGCACTGTACGTCGGCACCGATTGCGCCAGTACGATCAGGAAAAAATGACGAAGTGCAGCGAAATGAAACGGCATTATGAAGGACGCGGATTGGTTAATGCGAGCTGCTCATGGCTTTGTGTTTAACTTGCCAATCAAGGGTGGCTGACTCACCTCGATTGCGGGTATTTCAAGCGAAGTTACCGCGATGACTTGCTTTGACATCGCGTCTAACGCCAAGACATGAAGTCGTTCCCCGGATTGCGGATCGAGAGCATAGCCGTCAAACCCGCGCATGCGCGCCAGCCTGTAATTTCCCCATTTTTCGTGCGCTCCTGTGAAACCGAATTTTGCCAGTCCCCGGAAGTCGCCGTAGCCGTTAACCACCACAAGTACGATGTCTTGCTTAAGTCCATGCGGTAGGGGCAGGTAGCCTTCAATATCTGCGATAATTCGCTTCTTCGGAACATCTTCAAATTGGCGCACTACGTGTGCTGATGATCCAAGAAGGTCAGTAGGTATTTGAGCAGGCGCATGCCATCCCTCTTCGGCTATATGGAATGCGGGTTCTGCAAACATCGATAGATTCTTTTTCTTGAGTAACGCCAAGGTCGTCAACGTATTTTCGCGGCTCGCTGAATCATCGTCTGGGAAACGATCGGGATCCCATATCCCGAGCTGCGCCGCTACAGCGGACTGCTGGTTATTTTTGTGTACTACCGCCATCCATCCAGAGCTATTGCTTGGTGAAAAGATAGTCCAAACAATACCGGTCAATATCGCGATTGCTGGTGTGTGCCACCGGTGACAATTTGAATTCGTTGCGGCAGCATGCATGCCAAGACCAAGCCAAAAGAGACAGCTCCATGGCAAATAGCGGTCAGCAAATATCTGTCCCGGGCTGGCTGCAAACAGCCCAATTCTAGCGAGGCAGATGATCGCCGCAGCACCCAGAACAAAGGTTGACAGACCCAACGCTAGGACCTGGGTGCGGCTTAAAAATAGGTGATGCCGACATGCATGGGTAAAAATGGTTATATACCCAATGATCCCCAAAATTCCTACTAGAAGTCCATATCGCATTTGTACATCGCCACCGAACGACGAAGTAGTCCAGCTAAAGATATCGGAAACCACCTCTCCGATACCTGAAATGATAGGCAATTTCTGCGTCCAAGAGGAGATTGGTATTGAATTACCAAGCCAAGCCGTCACCCAAGGGGCTGATAACCAACGCAAGAAAATCGCGCTATTTGCGATAGGGTCAAAAAAAACCACTTGGCGTACGCCGCTATTTCCGGGCAGAACTACTAAATAAATGTATAAAGTAGCCATCAGCACTGTGCCGGGAATCGCCAAATAACGCCAACGTAAGCGCAGAATTAAACCAATCGAGAGCACGGCAGCAAAACTCGCCATCCCAGTTCCAAAGCTGAACGTAGCGGCGGCGCAGAAAATACTCGCGACTAACATCCAGAATGTTGGCCTATTTTTTCGAGAATTGCATACTGCGAGTATGGCGATCACGCAAAACAGCACTACGAAATAAACGTGCAGCAATTCGTTTCCGTGGAACAACATTCGCGCATTTCCCAGCCAGAAAAAAGCAATTACAGCTAGCAAGGAAGTGGCTGCTTGAGCCACTGGACTAATGTTTTTTTCCCTCAAGATGGTGACAACAATTAGTGTCAGCGCAATTAGCGCCGCCGCACATCCCACCCCAATTTGGACGGATTGGCTCGCGCTAAACCACTGGATTTCGGCAAGGCGAATGAGGTTGGGAAGAATCGTGCTGTGTCCATTCTCCGGTTGAATTGCGTTTATGGGGAACGAATTCGTCAAGTAAAGAACATAGGATCTGTATTGATCCCATGCCGGGTAGCGCAGAGCGAAATTCGCAACAGCGACAACTGACGTCCAGAGCCAGACGATCGCGCCTAAAGCGAACAAAAATACAACAGCCGAGCCAAATAGTACGCGTACAGCCTTCGTGCGACTCTCTGCGGTATTCAACATGACAATCAGAGTCTTCCTTGGTTTTTAGCGAATCGATTGGAATTGAGAGTGGAGTTCACTACGATATCGGGATTCATTTTTGCGCCGCGCAGATCTCATATGAGTAGGGGGGGGGGGGCGATTTTTTGACAATGGGTTGGCGCACTAGCCTTTTGATTTCTATTGCGTCTCACTCTTGCATCGCCACCAGCGCCATGTCGATCTCCGCGCGCGTGCGCGCGCGCAGCAGCAGCACGGATTTCTTGCGCAGGCTGGTCAGGTCGCATTCGGCGATCGCCTGGCGCACTTCGAGCAACGTGCCGGGGTGCATGCTGAAATCGGTCAGGCCGAGCGCCAGCAACAGCGCGGTGTAGCGTGTGTCGCCGGCCATTTCGCCGCACAGCGAGACCGGCTTGCGCGCGCGCTTGCCGGTGACGATGGTCAGGCGGATCAGGCGCAGCACAGCCGGGTGCAGCGGATCGTACAGCGTGGCGAGGGCGTCGTTGCCGCGGTCGGCGGCGACGGTGTATTGCACCAGATCATTGGTGCCGATCGCGACGAAATCGAGCTGGTCGATCATCAACGGCAACATGATTGCCGCCGCCGGCACTTCGATCATCGCGCCGAATTCAAAGTGGTCGGCAATCGCCACGCCTTCGCTGCGCAATTCCGCGGCGCAGCGATCGAGCAGCGTGCGCACCGCGACAATTTCCTCCAACGCGCTGACCATCGGCACGAGAATGCGAATCGGCCCATACGCCGATGCACGCAGCATTGCGCGCAGTTGCGTGGCGAACAGGCGCGGATAACGCAGGCTCAAACGCACGCCGCGCAGACCGAGCGCAGGGTTCGGTTCGTAGTCCAGCGTGAGTCCGGTACTGTCGGCCTTGTCCGCGCCGAGATCAAGCGTGCGCAAGGTCGATGGCAGGCCACCCATGCCGAGTACAAGATCGCGATACGCGGTGAACTGTTCGTCTTCGCTCGGTAATTCGCGGCGCTGCAGAAACAGGAATTCGGTGCGATACAAACCGATGCCATCCGCGCCCCAGGCGCGCGCGTTGGTGACGTCGGCGGGCATTTCGGCGTTGGCGAACAGACGGATTTCCGCGCCATCGCGCGTCACCGTGGCGGCGTTTTTCAATCGCAGCAAAGCGCGTGCTTCGCGCGCGCTGTCGCGTTGATGCGCACGGTACCGCGCAAGATCGTGCGCGGTCGGATGCACTACGACAAACCCGCGCTCGCCATCCATCAACACCAGATCGTCCTCATGCACGGACGCCAGCGCATCGCGCGCGCCGACCACCATCGGCACGTGCAGGCTGCGCGCGAGGATCGCGCTGTGCGACAACATGCTGCCGCCGGTGGTGATGATGCCGAGCACGCCGTGTTCGCTCAGGTGCGCCATGTCGGCCGGCGCGACGCTGTCGCCGATCAGGATTTCGCCGACTCGTGCGGCAATCTGACGCTCTGCCGCGGAGGTGTTGCGACCGAGCGCTTCCTGCACGCGACCGATGACGTGATCGACGTCTTCGCGCCGGCTGCGCATGTACGGATCGTCCATGCTGTCGAACACCGCCACGAGCCGGTCGCGCTGGAATTTCAACGCCGCGCTCGCGCGATATTTGCCGTGCCGGATCAGATCGAACAGGCCGGTGATAAGTTCGGGATCTTCGAGGATCAAGCCGTGCGCATCGAGAAATTCGCCGACTTCTCGCGCGAGTGCGCCATGCAGTTTGTCGCGCATCGCGGTGAGTTCTTCGCGAGCGAGGTTCAATGCGTTTTCGAGGTGCCTGATCTCGCGTTCTACTTCGTCGTGTGCGAGCGGTCGCTCATCCACCACGATCTTGCTTGGGTGCACCAGGCGCGCGCGCCCGAGCGCCATGCCGCGTGCGGCGCCGTGGCCTTGTAGGATGAAACGTATACTCATGCGCCCTCGTCGAACTTGCGCTCGAACAGCGCGATCAGCGCGTCCATCGCCGCCTGCTCGTCGGCGCCGTCGGTGCGCAACTGGATCGATGTGCCAACGCCGGCAGCGAGCATCATCACGCCCATGATGCTCTTGGCGTTGACCTCGCGCTTGCGATAGGTCAGCCACGCGCTGCATTGAAAACTCTGCAGCATCTGCACGAGTTTGGCCGAGGCGCGCGCATGCAGGCCGAGTTTGTTGCTGATGGTGAGTTCGTGTTCAAGCATGATCGATGAAAATTCCTCCACGGCCGCCAGTGGCGGCGGTCTGGACCAGTTCGTCCAGGGTTTGTTCGCGATAGTTCAGCACGCGCAACAGCATCGGCAGATTCAATCCCGATACGCGCCGCACATGTAGGCCGAGTTCGCGCAAATGTTCGCCGATATTGCTCGGCGTGGCGCCGTACAAATCAGTGAGTACGAGTACGCCTTCGCCGTTCTCCAGTTCGCGCACGCTGGCAGCAGCGTTGCGCAACGCGAGTGTCGCGTCCGCGCGCGGATCGACTTCGAGCACCTGCAAAGTCTGCGGCAATTTGCCGAGCACGTGTTGTGCGGCAGCGATCAGCGCACCGCCCATGGCCTGATGCGTCAGTAGCAATACCCCGACGCTCATGCGTCGCCAACTTTTGTCGTGGCGAAAAAATTCACGCGCGCGCTTGCATGTTTGATGCAAATGATGATCGCCATCGGAAATTTCATTTGGATGGCCATATCATTCCAGCTCGCGATGAAACGTCAGCACCTGCTCGCGCGTCAGCCGAAAATGTTCGGCCAGGCGTTCGCTCAGATATACCGAACGATGCCGCCCGCCCGTGCAGCCGATGCAAATCGTCACGTAACTGCGATTGTCAGCTTCGAAACGCGGCAGCCAGTTGTCGAGAAAATCGCGCACCTGATCGAGATAACACGTGACATCCGGCTGCGCCGCAAAATATTCGCGCACCGGCAAATCCTTGCCCGACAGCGGACGCAGTTTTCCGTCCCAGTGCGGGTTCGGCAGACAGCGTGCATCGAATACAAAATCGGCATCGCTCGGCACGCCACGCTTGTACGCAAACGATTCGAACAGCAGCGACAACGCGCCGGTATTCATGCCGAGTTCGGTGGCGATCAGTCGGCGCAACTGGTGCACGTTGAGGTCGCTCGAATCGATCACGCGATCGGCGATCGCCGACAGCGGACGCAGCAATTTGCGTTCGAGCGCGATCGCGTCGGCCAGCGGCAAGCCTTCTGCCGACAACGGATGACGCCGGCGCGTATCCGAATAGCGCTTGATCAGCACATCGTCGCGTGTATCGAGAAAAATCAACTGATATTCGATGCCGCGACTGGCGAGTTCGGCGAGGCTGCTGGGCAGGCGCGTGAGATCTTCCGGCCGATTGCGTACATCCATGCCCACCGCCATGCGCGGATGCGCACCGTGCGGGCCGGCGGTCACGGCATCGACAAAATCCGCGAGCAGCGCACCGGGCAGATTGTCGACGCAGTAATAATCGAGATCTTCGAGCGTGCGCAGGGCGATGGTCTTGCCCGAACCGGAGAGCCCGCTGACGACGACCAATCGCGTCGCGCTGCTGGGTATTGTCACGGCGCTCACCACGGTGCCTGCCGTTTCATCTGGTGCGCCTGACGGTCGATGAAGGTCTGCGCCGGATCGATACCCTTGGTGCGCAGCATGTGGCTGCGCACGGCAGCTTCGACCAACACCGCGAGATTACGCCCCGGCGCGACCGGGATCATCATTTGCGGAATCTGCACACCGAGCACATCGCGATAACTGACATCGCCGTACAGGCGCTTGAGTCCATCGCGGTCTCTATTGGCATCGTCGAGCAACAGCGGTGTGAGATGCACGATCAGGCGCAGATATTTGGACTGCTTTACGGCCGTATGCCCAAACATT
>JAYVTP010000287.1:0-1954 GCA_043788685.1 Pseudolysobacter sp.
GCAAACTTGAACAGTCGATCGGCGATTTGCACCGTCTGCGCACAACGGCTGACGATATGCGTTTCGATTCGTCCGGCCATGCCGTTGTAGCGGGCGCGATGATTGAACTGCGCGAGATCGAAATCCGCACCGAGTTCGCGATTGAAGCGCGCGAGCATGTTGAGGGTGAATGCCGCCGTCACGCCTGCCGCATCGTTGTACGCGGCCTCGATGATTGCGCTGTCTTTTTTCAGATCGATGCCGATCAGCGCGGCGCCGTGTTCGCCCATTTCATCGCGCATCTTGCTCAACAGCGCGAGCGCGTCATGGGCCTCGAAATTGCCGAGCGTCGAGCCGGGGAAATAGATCACGCGTCGTCGCGGTGGCATTGCACTGCGTGATGGGACGATGCGCTGGGTGAAATCCGCACAGAGCGGCAGCATCTCGATCTGCGGAAATGTCTTGCCCAGACGTGCGACGCTTTCCAGCAACGCCGACTGCGAAATTTCGACCGGCACGTAGGCCGCAGGCGCCACCAATTGTGCGAGCAGCAATTGTGTCTTCAGGCCGCTGCCGCTGCCGTATTCAATCAGCAAGACCGAAGGGCCGAGTACCGCTGCAATGGCGGCGGAGTGCTCGCGCATGATCGAAAGCTCGGCACCGGTGAGGTAATACTCCGGCTGTACGCAGATCTCCTCGAACAGCGCGGAACCCTCGGCATCGTAGAAATATTTCGACGACAAACGCTTCGGTGTGCGCTGCAAACCTTCGCGCACCTCGGCCAGCATGGTCGCGTGATCCGATGGCGGCAAGCCGTGGCCAGGCAGATGACGGACAGGAACAATCATGCATCTCTCCCGAGGCGAAAACCCATGAATTGCCAACGATCGGCGGGGTAGAAAAAATTGCGACAGGTCGCGCGAACATGGTCGGCCGGCGTTACGCACGAACCACCGCGCAGCACCCATTGTCCGCACATGAATTTGCCGTTGTACTCGCCGAGCGCACCGGACACCGGCCGATAACGTGGATAATTCACGTACGGACTGGATGTCCACTCCCAGACATCACCGAACATCTGCCGTGGCGCATCGGTGTGGTCTTGCAAATTCGCACAAGGCTGCGGTTGCAGATAACCGCTGTCGAGAAAATTGCCGACCCGCTCATGCTGTGCCGCGGCCACGGTTTCCCACTCGGCTTCCGTCGGCAGCCGCGCACCGGCCCAGCGCGCGAATGCGTCGGCCTCGAAAAAACTCACATGGCAAACCGGCGCGTGCGGATTCAACGCAACGCGCCCGCCCAACGTGAATGAAGTTTGCAAGTCGTCCGACCAATACAGCGGTCGTTGCCAGTTCTGCGCCTGCACGATCGCCCAGCCCTCTGCCATCCATAACGTCGGCGTGCGATAACCGCCGTCGTGGATGAACTCGGCGAACTCGGTATTGGTGATCGGTCGATCGGCGATAGCGGGAGATTGCAGCAAGCTGCGATGGCGCGGGCCTTCATTGTCGAATGCAAATTCATCACCCGCATGGCCGATCTCGACGATGCGCTCGTCACCATGTATCCAGCGCAAAGGCGGCGTGGAACCGTCGTGTGGCGCGAGCGCTTCGCGGAATATCGGCTCGAGCGGATTCAGCGAAAACGCGTGTTTGATATCGGTCAGCAACAACTCCTGATGTTGCTGCTCGTGATTCAACCCCAGCAGTACAAGTTGCTGCAGTTCGACCTCCGCTGCGCTGGTCTGCAGCAGCGCTTGCATGTGCTCGTCGATGCGCTGCCGATACTCGAGGATTTCATCGAAGGTCGGTCGCGTCAGCAGGCCACGCTGGGTGCGCGCATGCATCGGCCCGATTGACTGATAATACGAGTTGAATAAGAACAGCCAGTCGGCATGCAGCGGTGTGTAGCGCGGATTGCGGCTCAGCACGAATTGCTCGAAGAACCACGTGGTATGCGCGAGATGCCACTTGGT
>JAYVTP010000288.1:0-3094 GCA_043788685.1 Pseudolysobacter sp.
TGCAGCAGGCCGAGCTGACTCGTGATCAGGCCGCCAAGTTCGACCGGTTCTTCCTCGATCTGATCCAGCCCGGCTTCGTAGCGCACGAGTGACAACAAGCCGTCCACCGAGCGCGTCATGCCATCGACGGTGGTCAGCAGGGTGGTCAGGCTTTTGCGTGCGGAGTCGGATTCGCTGTGGCTCAGACTGTGCTCTGTGACGGTGCGCATCACTGCCAGCGGCGTGCGCAATTCATGCGCCACCGCGCGTGCAAATCCGCGCTCGCGTTCGACCGCCGCAAGCAGCCGCGCGAACGCATCGTTGAGCGTGCGTGCGACCGGTGCGAGTTCCTGCGGCATCGCCGCGAGATCGAAATCGGTGGTCAGGTTCTGTGGCGTGAGCAAGGCGGCACTCGCGCCAAAACGTTCGAGCGGATACAGGCCGCGTTGTACCGCGATGGCTGCGAGCGCGGTGGTCATGAGCAGGGCCAGCACGATGCCGATCAGCAACGCGTAATGCGCGTATCTTTCGAGACCGTCGATCTCCTCGCGCTGTTCGGAAACCACGATCGTCAGCGGCTGCGCGTAGCCGTGTTCGGGCAAGTTCAGACGCAATGCCACGGCACGCCCGAGCAGGCCATCAGGCAACCGCGCGTTGTAGAATGTGGTCTCTCTGGCCTCGAATTTTTTCGGTTGCCGCAGATTGTCGGCACCGCACGAATCGGACTTCTGCAACGACTTTCCATTGCTATCCCACACCTGAAAGAAATCAGTGCGGATTTCGCGCTGCAACTGGGCATTCACGGGATCGACGGCGCCAGGTATCGCATCGCGTGGCGCATCGGCAAGAATCGCGGCGATTGCGCGCGCTTGGGTTTCCAGGCCCGCATCGAAACGGCCGAAGGTTTCTGCGCCGATGACATAATCGAAGCTGATAAAAATTGCCGCGAGCATCATCCCCAGACCCACGCACAGCGTGATGGTCAGACGCATGCGGATCGAGCGGCGCAGTAAACTACGAAACCAGATAACCATAACCGCGCCGCGTTTCGATGATGTCCTTGAGTCCGGCGCGCACGAGTTTGGCGCGCAAGGTGCTGATCAATACTTCGACGACACGATCAGACGCTTCGCTCTTCGAATCGTAAATGCGCTCGAACAAACTCTGGCGGCTGTGCACGCGTCCACGTTCGCGCACCAGTGCTTCGAGCAGCGCATATTCTTTCGGCGACAACGCCAGCGGTATG
The DNA here is from genome assembly GCA_043788685.1 of Pseudolysobacter sp. Taxonomy (GTDB): domain Bacteria; phylum Pseudomonadota; class Gammaproteobacteria; order Xanthomonadales; family Rhodanobacteraceae; genus Pseudolysobacter. Next base: position 1,226 of record JAYVTP010000288.1, read on the forward strand.
CCATACGCTTTTGCCAGGCGAATCGACGTATCGACTTCGAGATCGCCGACCAGCAGGCGCATTTCGCCGTGGCTCAACGCACGCCTGCTCAATGCGTTGATGCGCGCCCGCAACTCGTCGATGGCGAAAGGCTTGACGAGGTAATCGTCGGCGCCGAGATTCAGCGCCTGCACGCGATCGTTGACGTGATCGCGTGCAGATAGCACCAGCACACGCGAGTCGCGTCCGGATTCACGCAACTTGCGCAGCACGGTCAAGCCATCGACGCGCGGCAGCATGAGATCCAGCACCACGATCTCGTAGTTGTAGCCGCCGATGAAACCGAGCGCCTCAGCGCCATCGCCAGCGCAGTCGACGACATGACCGTCATCGACCAGGCTGTTCGCCAGCGCATCGCGCAAGGGCAGGGCATCTTCGACCAAAAGAATCCGCATGTTTCTCAGCCAGCCGGGAAGATTACACAATGCATTATGGCATCACTAACTCAGCGTTTACTCAAACCATCGGCAGCAGGATTTCGACTTCGAGGCCGCCTTTTTCGCCGTTGCGCGCCTTGATCTGGCCGCGTTGTCGCTCGATGCCGCGACGTGCGATCGCCAGCCCGAGTCCGCTGCCGCCACTGGTGCGCTGACGCGCCGCATCGGTGCGATAAAACGGCTCGAAAATCTTGTCGCAATCCGCCGCAGAAACGCCAGGGCCATGATCCTGCACACGAATCCGCGCGAGCTGGCGTTGTTCGACCAGATGCGTATCCAGGCGCACCGCCACGCTGCTGTCCGCGGCGGTATAACGCAACGCGTTACGCACGATATTTTCGATCGCGCTGTGCAACACTTCGCGTTCGCCCTGCACGGTGATTGCGCGCGTTTGTTCGATGCGGATGCTGCGCTTGTCGACCTGAATCTCGAACGCGGCATTGGCGACGATGTCGTCGAGCAGTTGATCGAGTTCGATATCCTCAATACGCAGCAGCGTGCTGGTTTCCATACGCGACAATTCGATCGCCTGCGAGATCATGTATTCGAGGCGTTCGGCTTCGTATTCGATGCGATCGAGGTGCGAAGTGCTGCGGCCATCGTCCTGCTGCCGCACGAGTTCGAGTGCGACCCGCGCACGTGCCAGCGGCGAACGCATTTCGTGCGAAATATCGCGCACCAGCCGACGCTGTCCTTCGATCAATTCCTTGATGCGCGCGGCCATCTGATCGAATTCCGACGCGAGCGCGACGACCTCCTCGCTGCGACCAAATGGTAGCCGGCCCACACGCGCATCAAGGTCGCCAGAGGCGAAGCGTTTGGTGCTGCGGCGGATGCGATCCAGCGGCGCACTGATGTAATACGCCAATACCACGCCGGCGAATGCACTCAGCAGCAGCGCCAAGGCAAACTGCATCCACGATGTGCGTGGGCGGTAATACAAAAGTCGCGCAATCGGCGAGGCCTCGAAGTAGGCGACGGCGACATAACGATCGCCGTTGCGGCCTTCGAGCAAGCGCGTGCGCAAACGTTTGCCATTGACTTCGCCGCTATCGTCGCCGGTCTGTGCGGCGCTTTGGATAATTTCGGCAGGTATTGCGCGCCCGAGCAGCTCATGATGATTCTCATCCAGCACGGCGAGCTGAATCGGACCGTAGTTGACGATGCCTCGCAGCCACATGCTCAAACCTTCCTGACCACCGCTGGCGAGTTCCTGCGCAGCGCGGCGCAATTGGTCGTTCATGCCCGCTTCGGCGCGCGAGATGCCGAGTCCGGGGATTTTTTCGTTCTCAAAATTGCTGATCGCGACCCACGTCATCGCGACAATCAACACCACGGCGGTGGACGAGAACAATAAGAAAATGCGCCAGAACAATTTGCCCATCGTCGCTGA
>JAYVTP010000289.1:0-3750 GCA_043788685.1 Pseudolysobacter sp.
GGCTTGCACGCCAGAAGCTGCAACAAAGGCGACAAAAAAACACAGCAAATCGATAGCAGAGCTGCGTCGGACACATCAACCATCGGGGAGAACAGGCATGGCAAATTCAAGTACGCAGAGCGGCGGCGCACTTACTACCGGGCACAAGCGCGTCATTTTCGCCTCCAGTCTCGGCACCGTTTTCGAGTGGTACGATTTTTATCTTTATGGATCGTTGACACCTATCATCGCGGCGCAGTTTTTCTCCGGTGTTAGCAATCCGACCGCCGCGTTCATCTTTGCATTGCTGGCGTTCGCCGCCGGTTTTGCAGTACGACCATTCGGCGCATTATTGTTCGGTCGTCTTGGCGACATGATCGGACGCAAATACACCTTCCTCGTGACAATCGTGATCATGGGAATCTCGACGTTCGCGGTCGGTCTCTTACCGAACTACGCCACTATCGGCGTAGCCGCGCCGATCATCCTGATCTGTCTACGATTGCTGCAAGGGCTGGCGCTCGGTGGTGAATACGGCGGCGCCGCCACGTATGTCGCTGAGCATGCGCCACCTGGCAAGCGTGGTCTGTACACCAGCTGGATTCAAACCACAGCGACTCTCGGGCTGTTTCTTTCTTTGCTAGTGATACTTGGCTGCCGCTTGGGATTGGGCAAGGACATCGATGGCAAGAGTCTGTTTGAAATCTGGGGCTGGCGCATTCCATTTTTGGTTTCTGCGATTCTGCTGGTGGTGTCGGTGTATATCCGCATGCAATTGCAGGAGTCGCCGCTGTTCCAGCAGATGAAGGCCGAAGGCAAATCCTCGAAGGCGCCGCTGACCGAATCGTTTGCACGCTGGGGCAATGGCAAGATCGTGCTCTTGGCGCTGTTCGGCGCGACTGCCGGTCAGGCCGTGGTCTGGTATGCCGGTCAATTCTATGCGTTGTTCTTTCTCACCCAGACATTGAAGGTCGATCTCACCACCGCATATCTGCTCATTGCGGGAGCACTGGCTATTGGCACACCGTTCTTCGTGATATTCGGTTGGCTGTCGGATCGCATCGGACGCAAGCCGATTGTCATGGCAGGCTGCTTGATCGCGGCTCTGACTTATTTTCCGATCTTCAAAGGCATTACTCATTATGCCAATCCCGCGCTGGAAGCCGCGGCACTGGCAGCCCCCGTAGTCGTGGTGGCAGACCCGGGAGCGTGTTCATTTCAGTTTGTTCCGGCCGAGCTCAAGGGCCAGGTCAAGTTCACGACGTCGTGTGATCTTGCCAAGGGGTTTCTGGCTGGCAAATACATTCCGTATTCGAACGAGATTGCGCCGGCCGGTGCTGTCGCGAAAGTTCGCGTCGGAACCGAGGAGTTCGAGAGCTTTGAGGGCACTAGTTTGTCCGCTGACGACTTCAAGACCCGCAACGGCGCGTTTACCAAGAGCGTCGGCGATGCCGCCGCCAAGGCCAAGTATCCCGCGACGGCGGATACCAACCAAATCAACTACCCGATGCTGTTGCTGCTGCTGACAATCCTCGTGATCTACGTGACGATGGTATACGGGCCTATCGCGGCATGGCTGGTCGAGTTGTTCCCGACGCGCATCCGCTATACCTCGATGAGCCTGCCGTATCACATCGGCAACGGCTGGTTCGGTGGATTCCTGCCGACGACCGCGTTCGCCTTGGTCGCCTTGACCGGCAATATCTACTACGGTTTGTGGTATCCGGTAATCGTGGCGAGCGCCACGTTCGTTATCGGTTGCCTGTTCCTGCGCGAAACCAAGGACGTGGATATCTCGAAGTAAGAGTCGGCGTTTCCGCGCCGCTGCTCCCCGGCGGCGCCACGATCGGTGTCGATGTCTGACACCGATCAATTTCTGGAGATAAAAAAACGCCGCATCATGCGGCGTTTTTTTTTGGAGCTGAAAATTTGCGAAGCAGTAGTTGAGATCAGGCGCGCTTGATCAGACCGATCAGGAACAGCAGAACAATCGCACCGATTGCGGCAAACAGGATTTCGCCGACAATGCCCGGCAAACCGAGATTCAAACCCAATCGCGGAAACAGCCATCCGGCGAGAAACGCACCGACGATGCCGACCACGATATTGCCGATCAGGCCAAAACCGTGACCTTTCACGACCTGGCCAGCCAGCCAGCCGGCAATTGCACCGATTAACAAGAAAATGATGAGAGCTTCAACAGTCATGCGGGTATCCCCAAGAGACTCGATCGGATGATCGCGTTGGCATTCTGCACTGAGTGGGCGATCCTCGGCTAGCGAAAGTTTCTGATTCGCGCGCGGCGCACGCGCCTACGGTTGCGCGCGCGAGTCGGGCGTTTTAGTAGCGTTGGCGTTCGCCGCTTGCGCCGCCTTGATCTGCGCAGCGCGCGCCTGCAGCGTGGCAGCGCGGATCGATGCGACTTCGCGATCCGCGAGTAGCGTGGCATCGGTTCGTGAACTCGCGCCCATGCGACTATCCAGCACCTGCAAAATTGTGCCGATCACACCGATTGTCGCGAGCACGAGTCCGATCGCCAGCACGCCGGAGGATCGCGTGGAAAACGCCATCGCAAATCCGGCAATTAAAGCAGCAATGAAAAACCAGCGCATGATGACCGATCCAGGTTGAGCGACACGACAATAGTCTAAACGGTTTTGTGATACTCACCGACGCGCTCTACTTCGTTTTTCGAGCCTAGAATCACGGCGATGCGCTCATGCAGCGCGGTCGGTTGCACATCGAGAATGCGCTGATGCCCGGTGCTCGCCGCGCCACCGGCCTGCTCGACGATAAAACTCATCGGATTGGCTTCGTATAGCAATCGCAATTTGCCGGGTTTGGAGCTGTCGCGGGTATCGCGCGGATACAGGAAGATGCCGCCGCGCGTGAGAATGCGATGCACATCGGCCACCATCGAGGCGACCCAGCGCATATTGAAATCGCGTTCGCGCGGCCCGGTGGTGCCGGCCACAAGCTCGCCGATATAACGCTGCACCGGCGCTTCCCAATGACGCTGGTTCGACATGTTGATGGCGAATTCGCTGGTCTCCTCCGGGATGCGCAGATTCTGCTGCGACAGAATAAAACTGCCCATTTCGCGATCCAGCGTAAACACATGCACACCGTCGCCGAGCGTCAGCACGAGCAAGGTGTTCGGCCCGTACACCGCATAACCCGCGGCGACTTGTTTTGCGCCGGGCTGCAAAAATGCCTGTGCATCGGGCTCGTTCACGCCATCCGGGCAGCGCAGCACCGAGAAGATCGTGCCGACCGAAATGTTCACGTCGATGTTCGACGAGCCATCCAGCGGATCGAACACCAGCAGATATTCGCCTTTCGGATAACGATGCGGAATCGGATGCGGATCGTCCATTTCTTCGGACGCGAGTGCCGCCAGATGGCCGCCCCATTCGTTCGCTTCGAGCAGGATTTCATTCGATAGCACGTCGAGTTTTTTCTGCACCTCGCCCTGCACATTCTCGCTACCCGCGCTGCCGAGCGCGCCACCAAGCGAACCCTTGCCGATCGCGATGCTGATCGATTTGCACGCGCGTGAAACGACTTCGATCAGCAGGCGCAAATCGGCGTTGATGAGGCCTTTGGCGCGTTGTTCCTCAAGCAGGAAACGGGTGAGCGAAACGGGTTGCATGGATGACTCCACAGCATGGGATGCCGAGCATTGTCGCGGCTGCCGCGACGAAAGCAAGCCCGCCGTTGCGATCGATGATTACGCGGCGATGGCACGATGCGACAATGGCGCATGCAAAC
>JAYVTP010000290.1:0-9686 GCA_043788685.1 Pseudolysobacter sp.
GCTGGATGAAAGCGCGGTCGGGTTTTATTCGAACATCGCGCCGGCCCTGTTCATCCTGCCGTTTTTCCTGTTCTCGGCCAGCGCCGGGCAGATCGCCGAGAAGTTCGAGAAATCGCGCACGATCCGTTACATCAAGATTTTTGAGATCGCCGCGATGCTGCTCGCCGCAGTTGGTTTTTATCTGCACAGCATTCCGCTGCTGCTGAGCGTACTGTTCCTGATGGGTTTGCACTCGACCATGTTCGGGCCGATCAAATACGCGATCCTGCCGCAGAGCCTGCGCAACGATGAACTGGTCGGTGGCAATGCACTGGTTGAGACCGGCACGTCGCTGGCCATCTTGATTGGCCTGATCGTCGGCGGCTCGCTGATGGCAGCGGGCGCACATGGCGAGCTGCTCGCCTCGGCGGCGATCATCGTCATCGCGCTGTTCGGTTATGCCAGCAGTCGCGCGATCCCACCCGCTCCGGCCACCGCGCCGGAACTGAAATTCAACTGGAACGTGTTCAGCGAAACCTGGCGCGCGCTCGGTTTCGTGCGCAAGAGCCGCACCGTGTTTTTATCGGTGCTGGGAATTTCATGGTTCTGGTTTTTCGGCGGCGTGTTCACCGCGCAATTGCCGAACTACACCAAACTCTTTCTCGGCGGTAGTGAGCAAGTTTCGATTCTGGTGCTGACGTTGTTCTCGGTCGGTGTCGGCATCGGTTCGCTGCTGTGCGAGCGCTTGTCCGGCCACAAGGTGGAAATCGGCCTCGTGCCGTTCGGCTCGATCGGCCTGACCTTATTCGGTTTGGACGTCTATTTTGCGCATCCCGAGCGCGCCGTGCTACATGATCTGAATGCGTGGGCATTTCTCATCGCACCCGGCAACTGGCGCGCCGCGCTCGACTTCACCTTGATCGGACTGTTTGCGGGTTTCTACATCGTGCCGCTGTTCGCGCTCGTGCAAAGCCGCGCCGAAAAAAGCGAGCTATCGCGCGTGATCGCCGGCAACAACATCATCAACGCATTGTTTATCGTCGCCTCGGCGATTGCTGGCATTCTCGCGCAGAAATTCGGTCTGAGCATTCCGCAACTGTTCCTCGGCACCGCGATCCTCAATGCGCTCGTGGCGATCTACATTTACACGCTGGTGCCCGAATTCCTCATGCGTTTCCTGAGCTGGATCCTGGTCAGCGCGCTGTATCGCATCCAGCCCGAAGGTCTGGAAAATATTCCCGAGGAAGGCCCGGCGTTACTGGTGTGCAACCACGTCAGTTTCATGGATGCGCTGATTGTCGGCGGTCTCGTGCGGCGCCCGGTGCGCTTCGTGATGTATTACAAAATCTTCAATATTCCGCTGCTGAGTTTCATCTTCCGCACGGCGCGCGCAATTCCGATTGCCGGCTCGAAGGAAGATCCGGCGATGCTGGCGCGCGCGATGGACGAGATCGATGCGGCGCTGGCGGCGGGCGACCTGGTCTGTATTTTTCCGGAAGGCGCATTGACCGGCGATGGTCAGATCCAACCGTTCCGCAGCGGTCTCGAACGCATTCTCGCGCGCCGCCCGGTGCCGGTCGTGCCGCTGGCATTGCGTGGTTTGTGGGGCAGCATTTTCAGCCGACGCGACAGCGCGCTGGGCCGCTCGCGATTGCCGCGCCGATTTCGTGCGCAGATCGGACTTGCGGCAGGATTACCGATCAAAGCCTCGCAAGCCAACGCAGCGACACTGGAACAACAGGTGCGCGAATTGCGCGGTGCGAATGCATGATACGAACGCCGCGATGTAACTCAGCGCGCTGATCGATAACGCGATCTTTGATTACGCTTTAGCGCCAGGTCATCCAGCCGGTCAGCGCCATGATTGCGATCAGCGCGAGCGCGATGATCAGCACACGATGCAACAGCAGATGCGCATCGTCGAGCTGGGTCAGCGGACTGTGCACGTCTTCAGCGTAACCATCGCCGGCTTCGACATCGGCGTTCACGCTGGCGCGCGCAATCGCATCGAGAAATCCGAGATCAAGCGTGAAATAACCCTGTTTGTGTGCGGCGTGATAATCGCGCCAGGTGCGGAATACCGCATCGAAATCCGAGGCCAGCGCGAGCGCCAACACGACCAGGTGCGACGGCGCCCAATCGAGAATTTGCGCGAGACGTTCGACCGCGCTGTGTTGCGCGGAAGATTGCTCGCGCGCGAACTCGCGACCGTACGCCAGCAGTTGCGTTAGCCGGTACAACAACGCACCGGCCGCGCCAAAAATGACGAACCACAGCAACACACCAAACCAGCGTTTCAGCGCGGACTGAAATGCTGCCTGCACGAGGGCCTGCGATTCAAAAGCCAATACCTCGGTTTGTTGATCCGGGCGCAGATCCTGCGCGGCGGCGAGACGTCGTTCGCTGTCGGGGGCCTTCACCACGGCCTCGATATCGCGATCGAGATCGCGCGGACCCCAGCAATAAAACAGCGCGATGATCGCAAACACCAGCGATGCCAATCCAAACAAAACATATTGCAGCGCGATCTGCAGCAACGCGCACAAAAGCACAGGTAATCCCAGCGTCAACAGCAAACCCAGCGCACTGGTCGATTGCGGCCCGATCCGCGCCTGCCACGTTTGCAGCCACGAAAAGTCGCGCCAGCGAATCAGCTCGGGCAAGCTGCGCGAAAGCAATAGCGTCAGCAGAACGGCGATCAGGGAGATGGCCATGAATTTACTCGATCGGCGAAGTCAGCTCGATTGTAGCAGCGTGGAGCGCGGCCCCAACCACGGCACGTCATGCATCAGCGGCGCGAGTTCGCGATCGGCCGTGTTCTTGAGCCAGTATTCGATGAGCCGATGTGATACCGACAACGGCGGCGGCAAGACCAGCTCGCGTGTGCGCAAGCCCGTAACGATGTCATCGACGCTGAACCAGCGCGCCTCGCTGAGTTCCGGCCCGACGTTGATGGTCGGATCATCCGCACGCGCGGTAAAACCGAGCATGATCGAGGCTGGAAACGGCCATGGCTGCGAGGAATGATAATCGGAATCGACCACACGCACGCCGGCTTCCTCGAACACTTCGCGGCGCACCGTATCTTCAAGCGTTTCGCCGGGCTCGACAAAACCGGCCAAGGTTGAAAAGCGATTCGGTGCCCAGCTCGCCTGGCGTCCAAGCAGGCAACGTTCGCCGTGGCTGACGATCACGATGATGGCCGGATCGGTGCGCGGAAAATGTTCGATGCCGCATTGTGGATTTTTACACTTGGCACGATGCCCCGCCGAGACGAGCTGCACCGGGGCGCCGCAGAAACTGCAGAATCGCGTGCGTGATTGCCAGTGCGCGAGCGCGCGGGCATACGCAAACAATCCCGCATCGAGCGCCGGCAAATGCAATCCGGCGTTGCGTAGATCGATGAATCCAGCGCCAAGTTCCGTAGCGATGCGCTCGGCGTCGGCACTCTCGACGACCAGCAGAAAATGTTCGGCATCGGCGTGTGCGCCGAGATAACTCGGCGGCAAATCGGGCAGCAGGCGCTGGCACTGTTGGATATCAAGATGTAGCAACCCGAGATTGTCGCTGCGCACCAAGGCATGGCCGTCGGCACGCAGCAGGATGAAACGCGTGGCGATATGCGCGCTGCGTTGAGCAATCCAATCGGCGTCATCGCGATTGTCCGCCCAGCGCTCCAGCGGAAGTGCGGCGAAAGTGTTCGCGCGGCTGCGGTTGTGCGCGCTCATTGCGGTGCGCTAGACCGAAAAGCTCGAACCGCAGCCGCAGGTGCTTTTGGCGTTGGGATTGCGAATCACGAACTGCGCGCCGTGCAGCGATTCGGAATAGTCGATTTCCGCGCCCATCAGGTATTGCAGGCTGAGCGGATCAACCACCAGGGTAACGCCTTCCTTGACCACGGCGACATCGTCTTCGCTGCTGTCCTCATCGAACGTGAAACCGTACTGGAAACCCGAACAGCCGCCGCCGGAGATATACACGCGCAGTTTGAGATTTGGGTTATTTTCCTCGACGATCAACTCGCGCACCTTGTGTGCCGCCGCATCACTGAAGAGCAGCGGCGTGTCGAGCGCAGTCTGATAGTTCGGGGTGTCACTCATGCGGGCTGGCCGGTTGAACGAGGTGGATCAGAAGATCGCAGCATTCTGACCGATTTCAAGTGGCATGTGCGGGCATATGCGCGGGCTCGATCTCCGGACCGGTGAGCTGACGCTGTGGTTCGGCCTGGTGCATGATCTTGCCGGTGATCTGCGAACCCGCGGCCATTTCCAGCACTTTGTAGCTGACGTTGCCTTCGATGCGCGCCTGCCCGGCCAGTTCGAGATGTTCGGTGGCGTGGATATCGCCCTTGATCGTGCCGTTGATCACGGCTTGGGTAACGTGAATTTCACCGGCGATAAAGCCCTTGTCGCTGACCGTCAGCACCGCCTGCGAACCTGTTTCGGCGCGCACGACACCTTCGATGCGACCATCCAGGTGCAGGCCGCCGCTGAAAGTGACATCACCGCGAATCGTCGTGCCGGCGCCGATCAGCGTGTTCATCACGGCGGATCGCGAAACCTTTTTTTCTTTGCTATTGAACATCAATGGAGTCTCCATTATTCAAGGTTTGCGCCCACGTGTACTGATGATCGACATGACCGCCGTCACCGCTTGCATCGGCGACAACGGTGATGCGATTCGGGACAAATCCCACGGGCAACATCAGGGTACCGTTGATGCGTTGAAAATATTTGAATCCGAATTCCACGCCCGAACTTTCAGCGGCGGGGCCGATGTCGCTCCAGCTCAGCGTTTGCAGTTTGCCGTCCTTGACGCCTTCGATACTCAGGCTCAGGTGTCCATTGATCATCTGGCCTTTCTTGATGTTCTGGGTCAAGGTAACGATGAAATTATAGGCCGAAGAATTGCTGACCGGGCTGAGCTGCAGCCCCTGCACGGCCAAACCTTCGCGTTTGGCGTTGCCACCAGTCAGGCGGCTGTAGAAAGCCAGGTCGGCGCGCAGTCCCGCTATCTCTTCCTCGCGCTCACGAATGGTCTGCTGCAATTCGGCATTCGCGACTTTGATGATCTGCTCCGATCGTTCGAGCACGGTGATGCGTTGCTGCGCGACTTCCGGCTGAGCATCCTGAGCCAGCGCCGTGACAATCGTAATCGGCAAGCACCAGCTACGCACCAGCGCCGCACATAACAGCAACGACGCCAGCCAGATCACGCCCAGCGACAGCACAATACGTCGCGTGCCGTACGCGGCTTGCGAACGAATGAACTGGGCGGATGGCGGATCGACATGAACCATGGTCAACGAGGACTGCCAGCGCCGCAGTCCGTCCTTTTTGGGAGATAGGGCTTATAGCGGTGTAGCAAAGTCGCGTCAACCGGCGCGACTGCGGATCGGGTTACAATTGTCGACCATGCCTCATTACAGGCACATGCGCGAGTGCCACCATGCTCTGGATCAAGGCTTTCCACATCCTTTTTGTCGTGGCCTGGTTTGCCGGCCTGTTTTACCTGCCGCGGCTGTTTATCTATCACGCCGAATCGAGCGAACCTGCCGTGCGCGCGCAGCTCAAGATCATGCAGTATCGACTGCTCGTGATCACGCATATCGGCGCAACGCTGGCGTTGATCTTCGGTGCGTGGACGCTCGCGCTGGTCCCCGCCTTTGTGCAACAACACTGGCTGCATCTGAAGCTCGGTCTCGTGCTGCTGCTGATTTTTTATCACCTTTATCTGATGCGGTTGCAAAAGGAATTCGCGCGCGATCAGATCCGCCACTCGTCGCGCTGGTTGCGCCTGTTCAATGAAGTGCCGGCGTTGCTGTTGATCGGCATCGTATTGCTGGTGGTGCTGAAACCGTGGTGAGTGCGCCGCGGATCTCCAGCGGCGCTGGTATAGTGACCAACGCTGCCCTGATGTGGATTGGTTGCCCGTGAATCACGCTGCTACGCCTGCCGACTCCTCGACGCATTTCCAGCGCCTTTTGCCGGACTGGCTGAAGGCGATGCATTTGCGTACGCAACGACTCGAGCGCGACGGCTGGGACATCAACATGTTGCAGCTATTGCACGACGATGCGCGCGCGCTGGCGCAGAATTGCGAGCGTTTTGGCGCGACCGATTTTTGCGCGGGCCTGACCGAGTTGCAACTGCAATTGCAAAACCATGTGCAAGAACAGACCTTGCCGCAAAGCGCGCAATCATTGTTGCTGCTGCAGAAAATGCGCCTGATTGCAGCGCAGGCGATCAAGCCTGGCCCGAGCAAACCGCGACCGACCGCAAAGGCGCCGTTAGTGGCAGGAAAGTTTGGCGATGACGACGGCTCGCCGATTTTGCTTGATGCAGCAACGCATGCCGAACTCATCGCCGCGTTCCCCTCGGCTCAAACGCTGGCGCAGAATGCAGTGCAGAATGCTTCAGTGCTGAGCCGCGGTCTGTTCGATGACAGCGAATTCACCCCACAACACACCAGCACCGCGCGACCGCAGCGTTATCGGATTTTTCATTTCAGCGACGGCAATGCGTTGATGCGCAGTTTTGATCCACTGCTGGAAATGGAAGGACATGTGCTCAGCGTGATGCTGACTCTGGACAGCGTGCTCGCAGCGCTCGCGCAAGAAGCACCGAACCTGTTGATCATCGATCCATCCCTGCTTTCGCATATCGAGACTTTGCGTAACGCTGCCCTGGCGCGCGGCAATCATATCCATCCGTCGCGTCTGCTCAGCTTCTGTTTGATCGATAACCCGAAGCTGCAACAAACGTTGATCCGCGCCGGAATCGATGTTCTGATCGCTCTGCCCGCGCGCATCGAATACACGCTGGAGCGCATTCGCAGCACGCTGGCCGACGACAACAAGGCATTGCGTATCCTGATCGTGCAGGACGACGATGCACAGCTCGCGCGCAGCGAAGAAATTCTCGATGAAGCCGGCCTGCAAACACTGGCCGTGCCGAGCGCCTTTCTGGCGCTGGCGCAAATGGAAAGTTTCAACCCGGATCTGATTCTGACCGAGCTGCATCTCGCAGAATGCACTGTGGTCGAGCTGATCTGTTTGGTTCGCGCGCGGCAGCAATTTGCAGCAACGCCGATCATCGTCATTTCAGATTCGCCCAACCCCGAGCTGCGCGCACTCGCGCTGGCAGCGGGAGGCGACGATGTAATCTCGCGACCGATCGATCCGCAGCAACTGATCGCGGTGATTCACGCGCGCCTGCAACGCAATCAGCAACTGACACGGCACAGGGCGATGTCGACCAGTTCGCACGAGACGCGCGGCGGATATTAGCGGCAAGTTCAGTGGCGACTTTTTCAGTGCGCCATGGCTTTGCGCGATCCAGTCAAAGCAACCACAGCGCGTTTCGTGCGCTTTGGCGTCGACAAGAATCAAATCAGCTTGTTGCCGGTTGCTACGCAGCAACCTGCTGGCTCAGTCGCCGATGCGCGTTTGCAGGTAATTGACTTCGCCCAGGCGGGCGATCAATCCGAGCTGGGTTTCCAGCCAGTCGATATGTTCTTCTTCGGATTCCAGAATCGAGGAAAACAGCGTGCGACTGACGTAATCGCCGCATGATTCGCAATACGCAATCGCCACGCGCAAATCGACATGCGCGGCATGTTCGAGCTTGAGATCACATTCGATCGCTTCTTTCGGCGTCTCGCCGATCAGCAACTTGCCGAGGTTCTGCAGATTCGGCAAGCCATCGAGAAACAGGATGCGCTCGATCAGACGATCAGCGTGTTTCATCTCGTCGATCGATTCCTCGTACTCATGTTTCGCAAGCTCTTTGTAGCCCCAGTTGCGATACATGCGCGAATGCAGGAAATACTGGTTGATCGCGGTGAGTTCGTTGTACAACACCTTGTTGAGATGTTCGATGACCGTGCTGTCGCCTTTCATGGTTGCTCCTGCGGAATCTGCGTTAAAACGCAACTATATCGCGGTCACCGAGATGGGACTACACCAAACCATCCGGCACGGAAACAAATCAGGCGGCGGCGGCAATCAGCGGCAGCGAAAAGTGCGATGTCGGCTGGGCGTCGGCGAGCACTTGCTGGGCGAAATCGGCGCAGCTTCCGCAGGTTCCGGCGCAGCCGGTGCGACGGGTCAGTTCGGACATGCACCGCACGCCATCGCTGGCGGCCTGGCGAATGGTCTTGTCGGTGATTCCGTTACAAATGCAGACGTACATAGTGCGCAGCCCGATGAACTGCACCTAATTTAATTGCTAATGCGAATGATTGTCAATAGCGGCCTGATTGCGCATCAACCCACACTGGCCATCATGCTGCCATCCAGCGGCTCGCTTTCCTGCGTTGATACCACCACCGGAGTGAGACGCAACCCATACAGCAACGACATCTGGCACAAGGTTTCAGCCAGCGGCGCGAGCTGGCGCAGGGCGCGTTCATAAACCTCACGCTTGAACGTCACCACATGCGCTGCCGGATACCAGAAATCAACCCAGCGCCAATGATCGAACTCGGGCTTCTCGTTTTGATCCAGGCGCACGTCCGCCTCGCTGCCGACCAACCGCAACAGAAACCACACCTGCTTTTGACCAATGCACAACGGACGTTGATGTTGCCGCACGAAACGTCGCGGCAGCCGATAGCGCAGCCAGCCCGGCGTGGCGCCGAGCACTTGCACATGCTGCGGCATCAATCCGGTTTCTTCTTCCAGCTCGCGAAACATGGCTTCCAGCGGGGTCTCATCGCTGCGCATGCCGCCTTGTGGAAACTGCCAGCCATCGCGATTGATACGCCGCGCCCAGAATACACGCCCGTCATCGCGCAGCAGGATGATGCCGACATTGGGCCGGTAACCATCAGGGTCGATCACGACCACACTCCGAAAAAAATCTTTATGCCTCGATTCTTCCACAGCTTATGCAGGCGCGGCAAGCAGTTGCGCGATGTTTATGGCGCAGCGATGCAAGATTGAGCGCATAACGCGGCGCGTGACAGAATTGCGACGGCGACTATGTGGCTAATGATAATCGCCACATTGCATGGCGCGGTTTACCTTGAGGCGACGAGGCACTACACTATTCGTCCCTTAGATGGCTATGTAGCTCAGCTGGTTAGAGCGCGGCACTCATAATGCTGAGGTCGGTGGTTCGAGTCCACCTATAGCCACCATTTTCGCCAAACCCGTCGCAACCATCGCAACGCTTCCGCTTTTACCTCTTCACCGGCAGCGTTTGCTCGAAAACACGCAGATACTCGCTGAGTTGATTGCGATGGACTCCTGGATCGAGCAGCGCCAGTGCTACTGAAAGCCATCGGCATATATCGCGTCCTTGATGAAGATCTCGACGACGCCCGCGCTGGTCTTCGTCCCTACCTCGCGCTGCGGCGCTCCCACCGCCACATACAAGCCGAAAGCCGAAACCGCGCTACCGGGATGATCGGACGCAACCGCGCCACTGCCGAGCGACAGACGATCCTGCTGGAGCCAGATTCCAGGCGTGGCTTGAGGCAGGAGCGCGAACGCTGCACCGCTATCGGCGACACTTGCGCTCTGGTTTGCGAACGGCGCGCCCACAAACAGATGTGGTGCGTTTCCATCGACGTATAAAGACAAACGTTGTCCGAACTGGACATTGCGGGCCTGTCAGGAATTTTGTGTTTGGGGCATAACATGACAAACAGGAGCATGTATGCCAAGCAAACCCAAGACCGCTACGGCGGCCAGTGCGGCGTTG
>JAYVTP010000291.1:0-2143 GCA_043788685.1 Pseudolysobacter sp.
ACACAGGCTTGTTGCGTTGGCAGGAAGGCGACCAGGTGATGGCGATGTTTGCCGCCGAAGCCGACAAAGGCGGCATGGGCATCAAGGTGATCCGCGTCAATGCTGCCGAACGCTATTTCGCTGCGCTGGCTGGTGTTTCCGACCCGGAAGCCAAACGCAAGATCATCGGCAAACTCTTTATCGAAATATTCGAGGAAGAAGCGGCCAAGCTGAGTAATGTGAAGTGGTTGGCGCAAGGTACGATCTACCCCGATGTGATCGAGTCGGCTGGCAGCAAGACCGGCAAGGCGCACGTGATCAAGAGCCATCACAACGTTGGCGGCTTGCCCGAGCACATGAAACTTGGTTTGGTCGAGCCGTTACGCGAGTTGTTCAAAGACGAAGTGCGGCGTATGGGCGTTGAGCTCGGCTTGCCAGCTGCGATGGTTTTTCGGCACCCGTTCCCGGGGCCGGGCCTCGGTGTGCGTATCCTTGGCGAGGTCAAAGCAGAATACGCCGAACTGCTTGCCCAAGCCGATGCGATCTTCATCGAGGAATTGCGCAAGGCCGACCTATATGACAAGACCAGCCAAGCCTTCGCGGTTTTTCTGCCAGTGAAATCAGTCGGCGTAGTCGGCGATGCCCGCGCTTATGAATGGGTGATCGCGCTGCGTGCCGTCGAAACCATCGACTTCATGACTGCGCAGTGGGCGCATCTACCTTATGATTTTCTGGATCTCGTTTCTCGACGTATTATCAATGAGTTACATGGTATTTCTCGTGTTGTTTATGATATCAGCGGCAAGCCTCCGGCGACGATCGAGTGGGAGTGAATTGTCATCCCGAGCGTGCGAGTGATCTCCTTTTCGTCGCACAGCAATGGCAGATGATTAGCTTGGCTGTTGAACAGTTCTTCTTCACTGCGTTCGGAATGACAAAGCAATGGGCGACTTGCCTGCAACCGATAATGATGAGCACTGGATGTGTCACGCACTGGCACTCGCCGATCGCGCCGAGTGCGAGGACGACGAGATCCCGGTCGGGGCAGTGTTGATCGGAATTGACGGTGCGCTGCTTGGCGAAGGTCGGAATCGCAACATCACCGATCATGATCCGACCGCGCATGCAGAAATCGTGGCGTTGCGAGAGGCCGGCAAGCAGCTCAGCAATCACCGCCTGGTAGGCAGCACGCTGTATGTGACGCTGGAACCGTGCGCGATGTGCGCGATGGCGATGGTGCATGCTCGGATTGCGCGACTGGTGTTCGCGGCCAGCGATCCCAAGACCGGTGCGGCAGGCAGCGTGTTCGACCTGCTGGCCGATCCGCGCCACAACCATCGTGTAGCAGTGCAGGGCGGGGTAATGGCAGAGGAAGCCGGTACGCGGCTCAGCGCGTATTTCGTCCGCAAACGAAGTGGGCGCAAGCGCGGCAAGTCCATCGACTGAGCAGATCTCGACTGCTGCGCACGCGATTGATGAGGACGCGATTGAGCAGGCGCCCCGGCTCGAAATCAACACTGCCTAACTACGTGCTCGCCTGATCCGTTCAATCGTGCTCCGGACGATCGCGCGCGAGTTGCCGGTCCAGGTCGTCTTCCAGCATTCCCAAGGCCATGCTCGCCTCCTTGCCCAGGCATAACGACGCGACGAACATTAGCAGCACACCAAGCATCGCCAGCACGATTGGCAACAGGTCGATATGCCAACCCAGAACGCTGTCGGCCGCTATCGCCATACTCGTGGCGACAAACGCTGTCACCGATCCGTACAGCAGGCGCAGCGCAGCCAATACCAGTCGCGAGCGTTTCCGGTGCAGGCCCACGCGCCGGCGCAGCTCGTCCTGCACCACTGCCGTGCCGCTGCGCTTGAGTTCCGCGATGTCGACGCGCATGCGATCCACGACCCGCGACAATCGCGCGTTCGACGTAGCCAGCAAGGAACTGGCCGCTGTCAGGAAAAAGGCTGGCGTGATCATCGCCGATACCACCGAGAAGTGACTGATGTCGGAAGTAAAGGGCAGGGGCATGCACGCACTCCAGGAAGACAGTGACGGTATGATGCGGCACCTTTCAAGTCGCCGCGAGCCCATGTCACAAAACCTGAGTGAAGACCACCTGATCTGGATCGACCTGGAGATGACCGGGCTCGATACCGATGCCGATTC
>JAYVTP010000292.1:0-5801 GCA_043788685.1 Pseudolysobacter sp.
GCACCGGCATCGGCCAGCGCACGCGCCGCATCGCCCGTGACGATATTGCCGCCGATCAATTGCACGTTCGGGAAATTCTGCTTGACCCAGCGCACGCGATCGAGCACGCCCTGCGAATGACCATGCGCGGTATCGACGATGATGACATCAACACACGCCGCCACCAGCGCCGCGACTCTTTCTTCGGTATCACCTCCGGTGCCGACTGCCGCGCCGACGCGCAGGCGTTCGTGATCGTCCTTGCATGCGTTCGGGTTGTCGCGCGATTTCTGGATGTCCTTGACCGTGATCATGCCGCGCAGCTCGAACTCGTCGTTGACCACGAGCACTTTCTCAATGCGATTGCGATGCAGCAGCTCCAGCACTTCATCCTCGCTAGCTCCTTCCTTGACCGTGATCAGGCGTTCCTTGCGCGTCATGATGTTCTTGACCGGATCGTCCGGGCGCTTCTCGAAACGCAGGTCGCGGCTCGTGACGATGCCGACCAGTTGTGCGCCTTCCACCACCGGCACGCCGGAGATGTTGCGCGCTCGCGTGATCTGCATCACATCGTGAATCGAGGTATTCGGCGTCACCGTAATCGGGTCGCGGATCACACCGGCTTCGAATTTTTTGACAAGACGCACCTGCGCTGCCTGCAGCTCGATCGGCATGTTCTTGTGGATGATGCCGATGCCGCCGCATTGCGCCATGGTGATGGCGAGGCGCGCTTCGGTCACGGTATCCATCGCGGCGGAAACCACCGGAATATTCAGCCGAATCTTGCGCGTGAGCTGGGTGGTGAGCGAGACGTCGCGCGGCAGCACGTTGGAGTATGCCGGGACGAGGTATACGTCGTCGAAGGTAAGAGCTTCGGCCAGGATGCGCATGGATGGGACTCCGGGCGGATAAAACCCGATATTATACGTTCACGGGTTGATTCAATCCACAGATGTTTGAGGCCAACGCGTCGGGCAATCCCATCGATAAGCCCGAGCTCCTCCCCCCACAAAATAACGAAGCAATCCGTACGCATGAACAAACTTTCCAGCGCTGGCGCACAAAAAAACCGGCGTTATGGCGGGAAAGGTGCGATCGGTCTGATCCTGCTATTGCTGATCTTGATGTTGCTGCGCGCGCTGCTGGTTGCACAACTGACCGATCAAGTTGCGCCGTGCTCCTACTGCCTGGGGCTCACCGCGTTGCAACAAGACAGCAGCATGCTTGCACTGTTGTTGCTGTTCACGGCGGCAAGTTTTGTTTTCCGCCATTACTTGCTGCAATTACCGTGGCTGTTGCTGGGCATCGTATTGGTGCTGGTTTATGCGATCGATCTGGCAGTGCTCAAAACGCTAACGCAGCGTTTGTATCTGTTCGACGTGCTGAAGTTCGGCAAGGAGTTTGGCGCGATCGCCGATTTTGGCGGCGCTCTGCTGGATTCGACCGCCGTCAAACTCGGCTTGCTTCTATTGCTGCCTGTGATCGCCATATCGGTGCTCGCGCTTTGCCCGCGACAGCAGCGGTTGCGTGTCGCATTGATATATTTGGTGATGTCGATTGCATTCGGCGCGCTAGGCTCGTGGCAGCCCAAAACGATGCTTTACATTCACAACGAAGTGCTGAAAAATCTCATTGCGACCAATCTCGATCTGGGCGTGGACACGCCCTACAGCGCTGCGTTTGCAGCGCAGGTCGCGCGGGATTATCTCGCGCCGACAGTCGAATGTGCGACAGGGCAGAATCGACAGCCCGATGTCATTTACGTCGTAGTCGAATCACTCTCGATGCACCACAGCGCGTTGTTCGGTGGCTTTCGCGATCTCACGCCGAGTCTGGATGACATTGCCAGACAATATGCTTACTTCACGAATTTTTTTGCGAATGGATTCACCACCGATGGCGGTTTGATCGCGCTGGTTAACGGCCGCGTAGCGGTACCCGCGATCGGTCGTTATCAGAGCACCGACGCTTTCCGTGGTTACGACAAAGCCCAAGGCGCGTTGCCTGATGTTCTGCATCACGCCGGTTACGCCACACATTTTTTTACCACCGGCGATCTCGGCTTTCTCGATAAAACCGACTGGCTCAAGGCGCTCGGTTTCGACAGTTACGAAGGCGCCGAGCAGCCGTTCTACAACGGCTGGAAACGCCGTCACTTCAATGCGGCGGAAGACAAGGCGTTGTATCAGCGTTTCCTGCAGTGGCTCGATCAACAACACGGCGGCGCGCCGTCTTTCTCGATGTTGCTGACGGTGAGCACGCATCCGCCGTTCATCAATCCCGAGGACGAATCAAGCGATGAACCCGGTGCTTTTCGCTATGCCGACAAGCAACTTGGCATGTTGTACGCCGAGCTGAAACAACGGAATTTTTTCCAGCACGGCATCCTGCTGATCTCGGGCGATCATCGCAGCATGACGCCGGTGTTCACTGAAGAAATACGCCGCTTCGGCAATAGCGCGTTGGCACGCACGCCACTGATTATGGTGAGCGATTTGCCGAGTTTGCCGCATG
Source organism: Pseudolysobacter sp. (assembly GCA_043788685.1). Taxonomy (GTDB): domain Bacteria; phylum Pseudomonadota; class Gammaproteobacteria; order Xanthomonadales; family Rhodanobacteraceae; genus Pseudolysobacter. The sequence goes on from JAYVTP010000292.1 coordinate 2,494, forward strand.
GTGTTATCGATACGCCATTTCAGCAATCCGACTTGCTGCCATCGCTCACAGAACTCGTTCAAGCGCAAGCCTGCCGCACCTCAGCGCAGGGCTGGTTTCTGCGCCAGAATCCGTTGCCAGCAGCGTATGTCGAACACGCGCGTGGCGACAAACGCGATATCGTCGATATCTATTTCGGCCAGCAACAGGGCGATGTGGTTTTGAACGGTGACAACAGTCGTTGGCAGGGCGACAAGCCGGTCGATTGGCAGCAGATCGCGCTCGGCATCCACGCCGACCGCATCCAGCGCGGCGCCGACGTCGAGAATTTTCTCGACCTCATCATCAACCTGCATCGGGCGCCGGCACCACCACCCACGGAAGCGCAAAAACCTAACGCACCAGCACCAGCGACAACCACGGAAAATAAGTAATGATCAGCACCGCGACCAGCATGATCAGGAAAAACGGCACACTGGCGCGTATCACCGTGGTCACCGGCTGACGGAAACGCACGCTCGCGATAAACAGGTTCATGCCGGCTGGCGGCAGGAAAATGCCGAGCTGCAGATTGGCGAGGAAAATGATGCCGAGATGGATCGGATCAACGCCGTAATGCATCGCCACCGGCAAGATCAGCGGCACGAGGATAATAATCGCCGGAAAACCTTCGAGCAGCATGCCGAATACCATCAGAAAAACATTCAGCAGTAGCAGAAACGTGATGCGGCTGGTGATGTGATCGCGGATCAGCGCAAACAGTTTTTCGGGTATGTCGGCATCGACCAGATAATTGGTCAGCGCGAGTGAAAATCCGAGGATGATGAGGATGGCACCGACCAGCAGCATCGCCTCGCGAATCACACGCGGCAACTGGCGCAGGCTGATTTCGCGGCGGATCACCACAGTGACGATCAACACGTACAGCGCGGTTGCCGCTGCCGCCTCCGATGCGGCGAGCCTGCTCGAATAAATGCCGGCGAGAATCACGAACGGCAACGGAAGTTCCCACGCCGCACCTTTCAATGCAGCCCACAATTCCCCGGGCCCGGTTGCTTCGGTGACGGGTTTCGGCACGCCACGCATGTGCCACACGCTGTAGGCCGACAACAGCACGATCATGAGCAGACACGGCAGCGCGCCGGCCTTGAACAAGGCATCGATGCTGACTGGCGGCGTAGTGTGGAATTGCTGCGCGACGACGCCATAAAGAATCAGCGGCATCGACGGCACCAGCAACAGCCCGAGACTGCCGGATGCCGTAAGCAATCCTAGAGAAAAACGTTGGCCGTATCGCGCTTGCATCAGTGCCGGATAAAGCACCGCACCGAGCGCGACGATGGTCACGCCGGTCGCACCGGTAAATGCGGTGAACAAGGTGCAGGCGCATACCGAGACGATCGCCAGCCCGCCCGGCATCCAGCCGAACAAGGCGTTAGTCACACGCACGAGACGCTGCGGCGCCTGGCTTTCAGCGAGCAGATACCCTGCCAACGTGAAGAGCGGTATGGCGATCAACGCCGGCATCTCTGACAGCCGATAAAACTCGATCGCGACCGCGCTGAGTTGCTCGCCGGATGACTGGAAACCGATCAAGGCCAGCGCACCGATCAGCGCGAACAGCGGCGCGCCGAACAGCGCGAGCAATACCAGGATCAAGCATAAAAACAGGATCACGCCCGGCCCTCGCGCAAATCGTCAGGCACACCGATCATGGCGTGCTCGGGGTCAGGCAGCGCAAATGCACGCAGCGCAAAACGCAACGCCATCAATGCAAATGCGATCGGCATGATGATTTCCAGCGCCCAGTTCGGCACGCCCGCAAAGGCAATGCCGCCGCTAGCGAATTCGATCATCACCAGACTGCCGCTGTAATACGCCGCCAGCGCGCAGATCACCGCTGCGAATCCAAGTGTGAGCACGCGCGCGAGGCGTAACGCCGGGCCGGAGAGCAGGCGCGAAAATACATCGAGGCTGATGTGTTTGTCCTCGCGCACCGCCGCCAGTGCGCCGAGCAGCGCGGTCCATAACACCAGCGCACGCAATAGCGGATCGGCCCAGCTGATGCTGGTGCCGAACGCATTGCGCAATACAATTTGCGCGCCGGCCAGCAATACCAGCAGCAGCACCAGCGCGGTGATCAGCGCGTTCTCGAAACCATGCAGCCAGGACAAGGCGCGCGCGGCGGCGGATTTCACTTACCGGCTCCGCGCGCCTCATCCAGAACCTTGTGCAACGCTGCGAGCAACTCGGGCGCGAATGCATTTTCGGATACGAGTTGTTTGTTCGCGATGTCGCCGATCAACTGCCAGGATTTCTGCTCTTCGGTGGCGGGCGTATAGATATCCACCCCCTGTTTTTTTAACGCTGCCAGCGCCTCGTCATTATCCTTGCGACCAACGCTGTCAATGCGCGAAAACGCGGCGGCAAATTCATCGCGCAAAATTTTCTGATCATCTGCAGAAATCGTATCGAATACTTTTTTATCGACCACTAACGCACCAACGATGTACGACAACGGCAGGTCGACTACATGCTTGAGTTTGGTGTGCCACTGGAACGCAATCGCACCCGCCGGCGTATTACCCACGGTATCGATCAGCCCGGTTTGCAGGCTGGTATAAACATCGGCCAGCGGCAGCGAAATCGGCGCAACTCCGGCCGCCTTGAACGCAACTTCGGCGATGTGATCGCCCTGCGGTACCCAGACCTTGGCGGCTTTCAGATCTTCCTTGGTCTTGATATCGCGCGTGCTCATCAAATACGCAAAACCGCCACCGCTGATGCCGAGCGCAACGAAGCCGCTCTTCTCGACACTGGCTTTTAACAGCGGATCCATCTTGGCCCTGACGGCATCGACTTCCTGTTGGTTACGGAACAGGAAAGGCAAGCCGAGAATCCCGGCATTACCATCGATCAGACTGAGCTGGCCGCCAGTGAACGCACCGCCCTGCAACTGTCCGATCTTGATCTTGCGCACCACGGTCGCGTCGTCACCCATCACGCCGCCGGGATAATATTTGACCTCGACGCGACCGTCGGTTTGTTTTTTCACAGCCTCCGCGCCCGCGCGCATTTCGCGCATCCATGCGGTGCCTTCCGGCGCGACGGTCGCGATCTTGATCGTGGTGGCTTGCGCTGCGATTGCAGCGAGGCTCAGCGCGAATGTCATCAGTAGTTTTTTCATTACATCACCTTGCGTATTCGATAGAAATTTCTGGAAACAAACGACACGCGGTTACGGCGCATGCGCTAAAAATAATCTTTGCCGGATTCGAGCAACTGTTTTGCACGGCGTTGTGCAAGCACATTGACCAAGGTCAGATGTG
>JAYVTP010000293.1:0-5265 GCA_043788685.1 Pseudolysobacter sp.
GCGATGGTATCGGGATATTTCGCTAGCAATTCCTTGCCGAGCTGCGCCGCGAGATCGTTCTTGTTGGCGCTGCGCATTTGTTCGTACAGCGCGAGATCCTTGTTCGCTTTCGCGTCATGCGCCGACGCAGCAGTTTGCGCTGCCTGTGCCGCGTCGACCGGCGGCGGCGAACCGGAACAAGCCGCAAGCAGACAAACCATCAAAGCTGAAACAGCACGGTACGAAAACATCGCGATCATCGCAAAAAAGAGTGACCACAAATAATAACCCGATAGCTGGCGGTTAGCGGTCGACCAAATTTTCAAGCGCAACGCAGGTTGTATTTCGCGCCGATGCGGCACATCATTCCTACGCTGACGCACCACCCGCCGGGTGGTAGTTATGGGATCGGCACACATCATTCGGGGAAGCGATATGGATTGGTTTGTTGGGGTTTTGACGAAGAAATATGCAGAATTTTCTGGGCGCGCACGCCGCAAGGAATACTGGATGTTCGTGTTGTTCTACATCATCATTTTTGTCGTGCTTAGTATCGTCGAAGGCATCGTCGGCCTGCGCATGCAGAATGGTATAGGTTTCCTGACCGGCATCTTTTGGCTTGCGACGATTGTGCCGCTGATCGCATTGGGAGTGCGGCGCCTGCATGATCGTGACATGTCTGGCTGGTTCATGCTGCTGCAAGTTGTGCCGCTCGCTAACATCGCATTGCTGGTGATCTTCTGCCTCGAAGGCACGCGTGGCAACAACCAGTACGGCCCGGATCCGAAGGGCATTGCTAGCTGATCTTTCGCCGCGCGAAGTCTGAAAAACAAAATGGCGGCTCGCGATCCGGGCCGCCGTTTTTTTATGCGCTGAAAAAAATCACACGCCGACTGGGTTGGCTTTCTCCGGATCGATACCGTAAAGCTTGATCGCCTTGCTAACATCAGCCTTGCTCAACTTGCCTTCGTCGGCCAGCGCCGCAATCGTGGCGTGCGCGATATAGAAACGATCGACCTCGAAAAAGCGCCGCAGATTGGCGCGCGTATCCGAACGACCAAATCCATCGGTGCCGAGTACGGTGTATTTTTGCGGTACGAAAGCGCGAATCTGGTCGGCGTAATTGCGCACGTAATCGGTGGCCGCAATCGCCGGACCCTGACGACCTTCCAGACATTCCGTGACATACGCCTTGCGCGGTTTTTTCGCCTCGGGGTGCAGGCGGTTGTCGCGTTCGGCATCGAAGCCATCACGACGCAACGCGTTGAAGCTCGGGCAGCTCCAGATATCGCATTTCACGCCGAAATCGCGCTCGAGCAATTCGGCGGCGAAAATCGCCTCGCGCAGAATCGTGCCCGAACCGAGCAGCTGTGCCTTGAGCTTCGCCTCACCGCCATCCTTGAACAGATACATGCCCTTGACGATGCCTTCTTCGGCGCCGGCCGGCATTTCAGGATGCGCGTAATTTTCGTTCATCACGGTGACGTAATAGAAACAATCTTCCTGCTCGGTGAGCATGCGGCGCATGCCGTCCTGCATGATCACGGCCACTTCGTAGGCGAAGGTCGGATCGTAGCTGCGACAGTTCGGAATCGCGCCGGCAAGGAGATGCGAATGGCCGTCTTCGTGTTGCAAGCCTTCACCGTTGAGCGTGGTGCGGCCCGCGGTGCCGCCGATCAAAAAGCCGCGCGCGCGCATGTCGCCGGCGAGCCAGCACAAGTCGCCGATGCGCTGCATGCCGAACATCGAGTAGAAAATGAATACCGGCAGCATCGGCAAATTATTCGTGCTGTAACTCGTCGCCGCGGCCAGCCAGCTGCACATTGCGCCGGCTTCGGTGATGCCTTCCTGCAGCACCTGACCGGTTTGATCTTCGCGGTAATACATCAGTTGATCAGCATCGACCGGCTTGTACTTCTGCCCGAATGGCGCGTAGATGCCGATCTGGCGGAACATGCCTTCCATGCCGAACGTGCGCGCCTCATCGGCAACGATCGGCACGATGCGCGGTGCGATGATCTTGTCGCGCAAGGTCAGATTCAGCGCGCGCACAAACGCCATCGTGGTCGAGATTTCACGCTCGCCGGTGCTCTTGGTGACCTGCTCGAAAAATGCCAGATCCGGCGTCGGCAGCGATTCGCTCTTGCTGCGTCGATGCGGCAGAAAACCGCCGAGCGCCGTGCGTTTATCAAGCATGTATTTAACCTCGGGCGAGTCCGCGCCCGGGTGGTAATACGGCACATCGTCGAGCTTGTCGTCGGGCACCGGAATGGCAAATCGATCGCGGAACGCCTTGACCGCCGCCGTATCCATTTTCTTCTGGTTGTGCGTCGGATTGAGCGATTCGCCGGCCAGGCCCATGCCATAGCCCTTGACGGTTTTCGCCAGGATCACGGTCGGCTGACCCTTGTGCGCCATCGCCTCGGCGTAGGCTGCGTACACCTTGTGCGGATCGTGGCCACCGCGATTCAGGCGCCAGATATCCTCGTCGGAAAGGTTCGCCACCATCTCGGCGGTTTCGGGATATTTGCCGAAGAAATGTTCGCGCGTGTACGCGCCACCGAAGGCCTTGCAGTTCTGATATTCGCCGTCGAGCGTTTCCATCATGAGCTTGCGCAGCACGCCTTTGGTATCGCGCGCGAGTAGCGGATCCCAGTAGCTGCCCCAGACCACTTTGACGACGTTCCAGCCGGCGCCACGGAACGCGCCTTCGAGCTCCTGGATGATCTTGCCGTTGCCGCGCACCGGGCCGTCGAGGCGCTGCAGGTTGCAGTTGATGACGAACACCAGGTTGTCGAGTTTTTCGCGCCCGCCGAGCGTGATTGCGCCGAGCGATTCAGGCTCGTCGGTTTCACCGTCGCCCATGAAACACCAAACCTTGCGGTTGGATTCCGGCATGAGCTTGCGGCCTTCCAGGTATTTCCAGAAGCGCGCCTGGTAGATCGCACTGATCGGCCCGAGGCCCATCGATACGGTCGGCGTCTGCCAGAACTCCGGCATCAGCCACGGATGCGGATACGACGACAAACCCTTGCCGCCGGTTTCCATGCGGAAGTTGTCGAGTTGTTCTTCGCTGATGCGGCCTTCGAGAAACGCGCGCGCATAAATGCCCGGGCTCGAATGACCTTGCATGTACAACAGATCGCCCGGATGGGTTTCGTCCGGGGCGTGGAAAAAATGATTGAAGCCGACGTCGTACAAGGTCGCGCTCGACGCGAAACTGGCGATGTGGCCGCCGAGTTCGCCGGGCTTGCGATTCGCACGCACGACGGTGGCGAGCGCATTCCAGCGCAGGATCGAACGGATACGCCATTCGATCGCCGCGTCGCCGGGGGAATGCGGCTCGGCCGAGGTCGGGATGGTGTTGACGTATTCGGTGGTCGGCGCAAACGGCAGATGCCCGCCGGAGCGACGCGTCGCATCGACCATGCGCTCGAGCAGGTAATGGGCGCGTTCGGCGCCGTCGACGCCGATCACGGCGTTCAGCGCATCGATCCATTCCTGGGTTTCGAGCGGATCGAGATCTTGATTGAGTATGTCTTGAAGAATATTCATGCTGCTGTCTCTACTGCCTCGTGGCGTGTTGCATGCCAGACCGCAGGCCCGCTGCGGCGACGGATCATCTGATCGTGTTGTCCGCCGATTATAGCCAGCCACCGCCGTCATCGGGGAGAAATTACTGCGGCTGCGCGCAGCGTCATGGCATGCCGGATCGCCACCCACTTCACACCTTGGTTATTGTTGCGCGGTTATGCTGCGCCTGCGCGCTGCGGATATAAATCATGTTACTCAAACTGACTTTTTGTTTGATGGTTTTGCCACTCGCGGTTGGCGCGCAGTCGAATGCTCCATGGGATGTAATTCCCGCATCCGCACCGATAGCATCCGCAGCAGAATCGGCCGCGCTAAAAACCACACCGCTGCATCGTCGGTTCGATAGCGGACTCGATGCCGGCCCGACCGGTTCGGCATCGATCGTCAGCGTCGGGCTGCGTGTGATCATCGATCCGCGAACGCACGAGCTGCGCGACAGCCCTGCAAATACGGCGCAAGCGCAGCAGATCGAGGCAACAAACGCGCAGTTGCCGCGCCCCGATTATTCCAAGATGACCTTGGAAACTGAGGCGGATGGCAGCATCGTGCTGCACAACAATGGTCAGATCATGATGAGCAGTTCGGTGCGTTTGCACGCCGACGGCAGCTACGAGGAAATCTGCGCGCCAAGTGCGGCAGCGCAACCTGCGACGATCAAGCTCACCAATCCGGCGAAAACGAGCGGGGAGAAATCGCCATGAATCCGCGGCGGCGGCTGACGCCGCTGATGCTGTTGTTTCTCGCATTGATCGGCGTAAACGTCAACGCCGCGTTGATCGTCATCATCAACAATGATGGCGCGGGTGAAGGTTTCAACGACACCACGCCCAAGGCACCGGAAGGTGGTAATCCGGGCACGACTCTCGGCGCGCAGCGGCTGTTTCTGTTTCAAGCAGTGGCGCGCGGGTGGGGCGCTTTGTTGAAAAGCAACATCATCATCCGCGTCGGTGCGACCTTCGATCCGTTGACGCCGTGTGGCGGCGGCAGCGGCGTGCTCGGACAAGCCGGCGCACATACCTTTCGCACGCTGGTGCCGACGCCGGCAGGCGCCCAGGCGAATACGTTCTACGCGGAAGCATTGGCCGAAGCCCTGCTCAACGCCGACAAGAACGCAGGCGCGCCAGATAACAGCATCGACATTGATGCCCGGTTCAACAGCAGCATCGACAACGGCTGCATCGCTGCCGGCACGCGTTTTTATTACGGCGTGCATCCGGCGACGCCGATTCCCTCCGGCACATTCGGGCTTTACCCCACCGTACTTCACGAACTTGGTCACGGGCTCGGGTTTCTCTCGCTGGTATGCACGTCGCCGGGCGGCTGTGGCGGCAGCACCGTGCAAGGCAGTCTGAGCAGCAGCGGATTGCCCGACATCTGGACCTATTTCCTGGCCTCATCCAGCAACACCGGCTTGCTGTGGAAAGACATGACCAACGCGCAACGTGCGGCGGGCATATGCGGATGTTTGCCCCGGCCACGGTGCAGCCCGGCTCAAGTGTTTCGCACTTTTCGAGCGCAGCGGTAAGCCCGAATTTGTTGATGGAACCGGTGCTGCAATCCGGCGTATTCAGCAATACTGACCTGACCTACTCGCTGCTCAAGGACATCGGCTGGCAGGTGCGTCCGCGCGACACGATTTTTGCCGACGGCTTCGACGCGAACTGAAATGAGACCGCGTGATCGCGCACCGAG
>JAYVTP010000294.1:0-3307 GCA_043788685.1 Pseudolysobacter sp.
CTCAATTGCAGCAATTCGCACTGCGTAGAACTCTGCAAACCTGAATAGAAAAGATAGAAAGTGCACGAAGTGAGACTTTATTCACGGAATGGGGCAACGAATTCGCGTTGCAATGCTGTGATTTGACATCACGAGAATACTGACTTATAACTTTAAAGACACACAAAGAGTTGATAATTCCAGAGAAAATTTCGAGAAATACACGAAACCTGACAGCTAGCAATATTATTCCTGACAGTGTCCACTGCGGATTAGCTGAGATCGGTTACTGTACGAATTTTGCAAACAGTTATCAGGCATCGTATCAATCACTTGTACCATCCTCATTACAACAGGGAGTAATGCATTATGAAAGTCCAGCTGAAACCCGTCATTGCCGTGCAATCTTTATCGACTCCGGCTGTGCAAATCAGGATTTGCTCCCGCTCGAGTAAATTTGCTGACTTTATATACTTGGTGCTCATAACGTTCGCGTGGGCCGGTTCCACGGCTTGGGCGCAGGCCGTTCAATTGGGTACCGCCGGCAATTTTGGCGTCCTGGCCGGTTCGGCTGTCGCGAACACGGGTGCCACCGTCGTCAAGGGCAGCGTCGGAGTTTCTCCCGGAACATCCATCACCGGATTTCCGCCGGGCAGCATTTCACCAGGCTCCGGCGCCATTCATGCCGCCGACGCGGTTGCGCAGCAGGCCCAATCCGATCTTACGACCGCGTGGGTAGATGCGCAAAATCGCGTCTGCAACACCACCATCGCCGGCGGCGTGCTCGGCGGCCTGACGCTTACGCCCGGCGTGTATTGCATGGCAACGGCAAACCTTACCGGAACGCTCACGCTGAACGGTGCTGGCGTTTATATTTTCCAGATCGGCAGTGCCCTCACCACCGCACCGAGCGCGTCAGTAGTCGCAACCAACGGCGCTTCCGCATGCAATATATTCTGGCAGGTCACGAGCTCCGCAACGATTGATACCGGGACGGCAATGCTCGGCAACTTGCTGGCTTTGAGCAGCATTACGATGAACACCGGAGCCACCATGAGCGGGCGGGCGCTGGCGCGAAACGCGGCAGTAACGCTGGATACCGTCAACATTGTCGGCTGCGCCGGAGCTAACGGCACAGCGCCCACCACGATCGAATCGCAGACCACACCGCTTGTGCAAATCGGTAGTGCGATCCATGACACGGCCATACTCGGTGGCGGCACGTCTCCTACCGGAACCATTACTTTTTCGCTCTACGGTCCGAACGATGCAACCTGCAGTGCGACGCCGATATTTACCTCAACAGTCAACGTCAACGGTAATGGCAATTACGTATCCGCCAACTTCATTCCCACCTTGCCGGGCAACTATCGCTGGATCGCCAGCTACAGTGGCGACTCGGGCAATGATCCTGCTAGCGGCCCCTGCAACAGCCCGAATGAAAGCGTCAATGTGCTCAGCGGACCCATCGCTGCCATTGCCATACCGGCAACCTCCGATTGGGGAACATTGCTGCTCGCCTTGCTGATATTGACCGCGACATTGATGGGCGTGAGGCGTAAAACCAGCGCCTGAACGTCGTCCGCGTTGCAAAGTCCGGCGCCGCAGCAGACTTTGCAACGTGGTTTTCGGTATTTTTTTGCACCAGAAACCATTACGCCGGGAATCGCGTTGCATGGGTGCCGACATGGATGAATCTACCTGTCCCGGCAAGTACACCCATCAAATTTGGCATCACCACCGACAACACCGGTGCCAGCAAAAGCACCAACTTCACTGCAAGCTTAGCGAAGGGATTTCATCCTTCTCGTGCAAGTAAAGCACTCGAAAATGTGCAGGAAATTTTTCAAGCCACGACACACTGCCCTCGTTCATGACGGGTTGGTCAGGTGAAAGTTGCACGCGCGGCATGTGGAATCATGCCGCGCTTTTTTTGAAATGCCCGAACTGTTGATTCGCGGATGATTCCCGCATTGAAAGCAGCGGACGACTACGCAGAGACGCGCGCTGCAACGGTCGCGTTTCTCGGCTAGTGAGTCGGACGGAACGCCGTACTCACCGCATCCAGCAAAACATTCTGCTGGCCGGCCGATGCGGTCGATATGTAACCCTGCCCTATCGTCCAGATGATGGTGCCGCCAAGGCCATTGCGATTGGCGTATGCGCCCTTGGCGGCGACCGAGGTCGGATCTTCGTAGGACAGGAAATTGCAAGCATTTGGCCCGATCCCGGTCTCTGATCCGAGCCACGGCATTTCCGCCGTGCTGTCGTAATGGTAATACGCCGCATTCGCCATTGTGGCGTACTGAGTGACGATATTGTTGTAGCTGAAGGTGTTGTCGCTACCGACGATCGTGCCCGAGCCGATCACCTGACGCGGCGCGGTCACGCCATGCCAGCACACGCCATAAAAGCCGATGCCGATACCAAGTTTGCTGCGCGGCACACCGGAGGCGAGATAAAAATCCACACTGCTGTCGATCGAGCTCGGCGTGGTGGCGGACTCGCCATGCAGCGCTTAAGTAAACCAGCTTTTCCAGCCATCCGCGCCCCACTCCATGTCGTAGGACATTATGTTGATCTGGTCGAACAGCGGCGCGATCGTGCCGAAGAAAGAGTCCGAAACTTGGTTATTCGCATTGGTCCAGCCCACCGGAATAGTGAGGATCATGTTCGGCCGCGCGCTGCGCAGCGCGGTGGCGAGCGCGGTGAAATTGGCGTAATCGCCCGAGTTCAGCGGCTCCCAGTCGAGATCCAGACCATCCGCGCCGACGCTGTCCATCGTGCTGAGCAGATGCGTGACGAAAGCCGCACGATTCGTGGCATTGGCAGCACCTTGCCATCCGCCGATGGAGCCTGCGCCGCCGACCATGAGCGTCGCCTTGCGCCCCGCCGTATGCGCCGCCGCAGCCACACCATTGGCCCACAACGGGCCATTGGTCGCATCGATATCGTAAGTCGTATTCAATGTGCCATTGCTGTTCGGCACGACCGGGCCGATGACGATGTGGCTGATCGCTGCGTAATCGATGCTTGCGGTCGGATACATCGCCTGCTGATAACCGACGTGATAACCCGTCACCCAGACCGGGTCGAATCCGGCGGCGAAAACGGTATCGTTGGCGAATACAGGCGCTGTAACTAGCAGTAGCGGCAAAAGTGAAATCGTGCGCGATGGCATGCGTGGCCTCTCTGAATTTTCATGCGGCGAGTTCGCTTCTACGCTGCTCGCGCGCCTCAAGCGATTGCCGTGTGATTGCCCCTGTGCCAACAGTATCGCAGTTTTTCAGGCATGAAAACTTGATACTGCTCACGTTGCCGGATAGCG
>JAYVTP010000295.1:0-7779 GCA_043788685.1 Pseudolysobacter sp.
ACGGTGACCGACACGATCCCCAGCACGCTCACAATCGGCACGCTGCCCAGCGGGTGTACGGCCAGCGGGCAGACCGTGACCTGCACGATTGCAGCACCCCTGGCCATCAACAGCCCGGTCAGCTTCATCATCCCGATCACGCCCCAAGCCGCGGCCAGCGGCACCAGCCTGAGCAATACCGGCACGGTGGTGGGCGGCGGCGATCCGAGCTGTCCGGGTGGGGCGAACTGTTCCAGTACGATTATTACCCCGGTAACCGCGCCGGCATTGCGCGTGGTCAAGACCGCGAGCAGCAGTAACTTCATCGTTGGTGTTGCCGCGAGCTACACGCTGACTGTGACCAACGTCGGCAGTGCGGCAACGACGGCGGTAACGATAGTTACGGACAATGTGCCGACGGGTCTGACGATCGGAGCGGCACCGAGTGGTTGCGTGGTGAGCGGTCAAACCGTGACCTGCACAATTGCAGCGGGTCTGGCGACAAACAGTCCAGTCAGCTTCGTGATTCCGGTAACGCCGCAAGCCTCGACCAGCGGTAGCAGCATTTCGAACAGTGCGACGGTGAGCGGCGGCGGCGATCCGACCTGCCCGAGCCAGGCGAACACGAATTGCTCAAGCACGGTTATCACGCCGGTGAGTGCGCCGCAATTGCGGATCGTCAAGACTGCCAGCAGCACAAACTTCGTGGTCGGTATTCCGGCGAGCTATACGTTGACGGTGACCAATACCGGCAGCGTGGCGACGACGGCGGTCAGCACGATCACCGATATCTTGCCGAGCACATTGTCGATCGGCACCGTACCGAGTGCTTGCAACGTGAGCGGACAAACCGTGACCTGCACGATTGCAGCCGGACTGGCGATTAACACGCCGGTGAGTTTCGTGATTGCGATAACGCCGCTGCCCGCAGCGAACGCGACCATATTGACCAACACGGCCAATGTCAGCGGTGGCGGCGATCCGAGCTGTCCGAACCAGGCCAATGCCAACTGTTCGAGCACCGTCAACACACCGGTGAACGCGCCGCAGATGCAGGTGGTCAAGACTGCGAGCAACAGCAGCTTTGTGGTCGGTACGTCGGCCAGCTACACGCTGACAATCACCAACATCGGTAGCGCTATCACCTCGGCTGTCACCACTGTGACGGATAACGTGCCGAGCAATTTGACCATCGGTGTGGTTCCGGGTGGTTGCACGGCTAGCGGACAAATCGTGACCTGCACGATTGCCGCAGGTCTGGCGATCAATACGCCGGTGAGTTTTGTGATTCCGGTCACGCCGCTGGCGGCAGCGAACGGCACGAGTCTGGCGAATACCGCAACGGTAGTTGGTGGTGGCGATCCGACCTGCCCGAGCCAGTCGAATGCGAACTGCTCGAGTACGGTGATCACGCCAGTGACGCAGTCGCAGTTGACGATCGTGAAGACCGGTCCGGCGACCGCGACTGCCGGCCAGAACATTGTTTATTCGATCACCATCACCAACACCGGTACTGCTGTAGCCAATAACGCGATACTCAGCGATCCCGCGCCGACTGGGTTGACGTATGTGAGCGTCGGTGCGCCGTGCTCCGCGTTGCCATGCAATCTCGGTACGCTGAATGTGGGGCAGAGTGTGACTGTGACTGGATTGACCTTTGCGATCAGCAGCGGCTTCTCCGGTTCGATCATCAATATCGCCAGTGTCGTCAGTGATCAGACTACGCAAACCAGTTCCAGTGCGTCGACTGTCGTGAAACTGCCGCAGGCGAATCCGCCGACGGCGGTGCCGACAAATACGCCGTGGCTGTTGTTGATGCTGGGTCTGATACTGGGTCTGGGCGGTATGAAAACGCTGCGCGTGACGGCTCGCCGAGTGGATTGAGCAAGGGAAAATTGAATACGGAAACAGAGAGCACGCAGAAGTAAAAGTGGCGGCGATAGCGCTAACTTGTGCGCTGCTGCTCTCCGTTTCCTGTTAGCCAAGATGTGTAATCGCATTCGTGCTGCATGGGTTGTGCGCAAGCAACGCAAGGCATATAAAAGCTGCGCAAGGTCGCAGCTTTTATCGCATCCACTATCATTGGCATCCCGCTTGCGGGCAACTTTAGGCATACTCCGCCCACCGCTGCGGTCGGCAGCATTTCAGGGAAGAGTGCATGTCTGTAAAACACGTTTTCGCGATTCTGTTGTTGTCGATCTCAGGCTTGGCATGCGCCACTGACATCCCCGTTGCCGATTTCGCGCGCCACGCGCAATACACCGAAATGAAGATTTCTCCCGACGGTAAATACCTCGGGGCTATCGCCATCGTGCAGGGCGAGCGAGTGCTATCGCTGATTCGCTTGTCCGATCATTCCGGCAAAAACCTGCACGCAAGCGTCGGTCGAGAAGTCGGCGATTTCGATTGGGTCAATGATCGTCGCGTGATCTATACCGTCGGCCTGCGGCTGGGTGGCCTGGTACGTCCCGTCGCTACCGGCGAATTGTTCGGCGTTAATGCCGATGGCGGCGGTAACGAGGTGTTGTTCGGATTTCAGGCGGGATCAGCCACGATCACGGCAACCAATATTCGCCACGCCGAACCCGAACGCGCTTCGGCGACGTTGCTTGATTATCGCCCGAGCGACGAAAATTCCGTGCTGATTTCGATCACGCCATGGAGTAATGAGGCGCATCCCGGTGGTGGCGATTTTCCTTCGGTACATCGCATGGACGTGCGCAGTGGCACTCACTCGCGGATTATCACCGCGCCTGTGCGCAACGCCGAGTTTGTACTCGATCATGACGGCGTGGCGCGTTTCGCATACGCGATCAATAGCGACTACAAGGGGCAGGTGTATTACCGTCGCGATGCCGACAGCAAGTGGGAGCTCATTGAGCAGGGCGGCGAGAAAGATGGTTCGGTACGCGAGCCGATAACTTTCAATCGCGATGGCAAGATCGTTTATTTTCGCTGCGGCGTTGAAGGCAAGGGCAGCGCCATCTGCGGCTGGGATGTCGCTACGCGCAAATTCAATGCGCTGTCTCCCGCCGACCACAACGATGTCAGCGGCATCGTGCGCAGCGCGGATCGCAAGGATATCGTCGCGCTGCGTTACGAGCCGGGCCGGCCGAAACTGGCTGTGCTCGACAAGCAGTCGGACGGGGTAAAACTGTTGACCAATCTGATGCAGAAATTTCCGGGCCAGGATGTGCTCCTCGGCACCAGCACGCGCGATGGCAGCAAGACGATCGTGAGTGTCCAAAGCGACACCAATCCTGGTCAGTTCTACCTGTTCGACAGCGCCACCAACAAGCTCGAATTCATGGCCGCGTGCAAGCCTTGGATCAAGCCCGAGCAGATGGCGACAATGGAGCCGTTCGAGTTCAAGGCGCGCGATGGTCTCGATCTGCACGGCTATCTGACGCGCCCGATCGGCAAGGAGCAGGCGAAAAATCTGCCGCTGGTGGTATTGCCACATGGTGGCCCGTTTTTGATTCGTGATCACTGGGCATTCGATCCGGAAGTCCAATTGCTCGCGAGCCGTGGTTACGCGGTACTGCAAGTCAACTTTCGCGGCTCGCGCGGTTATGGTCACGACTTTTACAAAGCCGGGCAGCGCGAGTGGGGCGGCAAGATGCAGGATGATCTCACCGACGCCACGCGCTGGGCGATTGCGCAGGGTGCTGCCGACGCCAATCGCATTTGCATTTACGGCGCCAGCTATGGCGGTTATGCGGCATTGATGGGCGCCGAAAAAGAGCCCGATCTGTATCGTTGCGCCATCGGTTACGCTGGCGTTTACAACCTGAAATACGAAGGCGCGCATTCTGATTTCGCAAGCGCGCAATGGGGCGCGAATTTTTTCAAATCGATGGTCGGCGATAACGAAACTGATTTGCTGCAGCGCTCGCCGATCTCGAATGTGGCGGCGCTCAAAGCGGCGGTAATGCTGGTGCACGGCAGCGAAGATCAGCGCGTGCCGATCGCCAATGCCGAGCAACTGCGCGATGCGTTGGAAAAACGCCATATCGCGTATGAGTGGCTGCAGAAGCGCGGTGAGGGTCACGGTTTTTACGACGAGAAAAACATCGCCGAATTCTACGAAAAGATGCTCGCGTTTCTCGACAAGCATATCGGCGCCGGGGCCAAGATCGTGGCGCATTGATCGGTCACTGCGGCGACGAAGATACGGGGAAACAAAGAAACGAAAAACGCAATGCGCTGATTGCGGGTCGTTGCGAAAACCTGCTTTCCCGTTTCTTCGTTTCCCCGTAAAAACGTTTATACGGCTATCCTCATTTAACGCCGTGCATCCAGCGTTTGATCAATGGGCCCAGGATCAACGCGACGAGTGCCGAGGCAAGCCCCAGCCAGACCATGTTGTGAAACAGCGCGCCGTATTTTGCAGTCGCTTCGGCGATATCGATTTTTGCGCCTTCGGTGATATCGAGTGAGGCAAAACTGCCGAACAGTGCAGCGGCCTGTTCCGAGGACGAGGTCGCCAGCCAGAACGCGCCCATCATCACCCCGATCACGCTCGGCACCGATAGTTGCGTGACCGCGGCCATGCCGATCGGCATCAGGCATATCTCGCCGATTTCCAGAATCAGGTACGCTAGTGCGAGCCACCACACCGAGCCGAGATGATCCGGCGTGACCGAGTTGTTGGCGGCGACCAACGCAACAAACGACACGCCCGCGAGCGCCAGGCCGATGACGTTTTGAGCGCTTTGGACGGGCTCAATCGGCGGCGTTCCAGCCACGGCTACAACCACGCAAAAATCGGTGACAGCAGGACGATGAATAGCGCGCCGAGATACGTCAGCGAGCCGGCGGTCTGCGGCAGCACGATACAGTCGCGAAAAATCAGCAGGAAACCGAGCGTGCCAAGTACCGCGATCATGCCCGCAGCGAATCGTTGCCGATGCATGCGCAGCGCGACGCCGATCACGAGCGGACTCAAGGCCAGCGGAATCAGCGACCACGGCCACGGCGTGCCTTCGCGAATCACCAGCGACGGGAAAAAATCCTTCTCCAGCAGACGATCCGTAAACAGCACCCATGAGCCGTAGGTCTGCTCGTACAACGCAAAAAACAGCAGCACGCTGGCGACGTAAAACACCACGGCCAGCATCTGTTCGCGCTGCATGCGCGTGCAGCGTGCGAACACGTACCAGTCGAGCCAGCCCAACCATGTCGACAGCAGGGCGAATTGCGCGTGCAGCACGGCGTGGCCGAGTTGCATCAGCAGCCAGATCACCGGCAGCGAGAGTACGGCGCCGAGGTAGATTGTCCATTCGATATTGATCGGGCCGAGCACGCGCTGACGCAGCTTGGCGGGATCGCGCGGCTCGGCGTGACCCTGCAGATATTTCTGGCCAGTGATGAACATGCCGAGCCCGGCCAGCATGCCGATACCGGCGGCGCCGAACCCGTAACCCCAGCCGTAGGCTTCACCGAGATAGCCGCAGATCAGGCTGGCGAACAACGCGCCGAGATTGATGCCGGCGTAAAACACGGTGAAGCCGGAATCCACGCGCGGATCGTTCGGCGGATACAACTTGCCAACGATCGTAGAAATGTTCGGCTTGAGAAATCCGACGCCGCTGATGATCAGCGCTAACGACAGGTAGAACACGCTGAGCGCAAACAGGTCGCGATGCGCTTGACCATCGATAAGCGTGGCCTGCGCGCCCTCGTACGACATCCCGAAATGCCCGAGGCACAACAGAATTCCGCCGAGCACCACCGCCTTGCGCATGCCGAGATAGCGATCGGCGAGCAAGCCGCCGATCAGCGGCATGGCGTACACCATGCCGCCGTAGGCGCCGACCAGAATGTAACCTTGGTCATCGCTGAAAAGATGGTGTTTGACGAGATACAACAGCAGCAGCGCCTTCATGCCGTAGAACGAGAATCGCTCCCACATTTCGGTAAAGAAACACACATACAATCCTCTCGGATGGCCGAGGAATTCTTCGGCACCGTTGCCGTTGCCGGTAACATGAATCTCGCTGGGACTGGCAGCCGACATGCAAATCCTTGAATGGGATACGACGTAACGCGCGAGTATAGCCATCCGCAGTGCACTGGGCAGCTCGGGCCAGCCCGTGCCGACAACGCCGTTGCATTGCGGTGTGCTTTCTAGCCCGAAAGTCACTAGGATGCGGATCCAATCACGCCTAAAATCAGCCGTCGGATCGGTATCGATTGCTTGCTGTCGGCTGGTTTGCGATGCGATCTCGAACACTTTCCGCCCGCCTGTTTTTCCACGGAGAATTCAATGTCAAAACTATTCGCCGCAACATTGGCGTTGCTGTGCGCGAGTCCGTTGCTCGCGAGCGAAGCGCCGCATCCGTTCAACGCCCATGATCTCGTGAACCTGCAGCGCATCAGCGATCCGCAACTGTCGCGCGACGGCACGCAAGTGGTCTACACCTTGCGCCAGACCGACTATGCTGCGAACAAGGGCTTGACCAGTCTGTGGCTGTTGGACCTGTCCGTCACGGATGCAAAACCGTTTCGTCTTACCGATCCGCAGAAACGCGCCAACAGTCCGCGCTGGTCGGCGGATGGTGCAAGCATTTATTACCTCGGCAAGAGTGGCGACAGCACGCAGTTGTGGCGGCAGGATGTGGCTGGTGCGGCGGCATCGTCGGTCAAGGATGGCAAGGTGCTCGGTATCAAGTACCACGCCGTGTTCGATCATCTGAGTGACGCGGTGCAGGTCAGCAAGTTGCCGCTGGATGTGAGCAATTTCGTGCTTGCGCCGGACGGCAAGCACATCGCGTTCTCGGCGGATGTTTTCACCGATTGCGCCGATATCGCGTGCAGCAAAAAACGCCAGGACGAACATGCCGCCAATAAGGCTAGCGGTCGCCATTACGACAAGCTGTTCGTGCGTCATTGGGATAGCTGGGCGGATGGCACGCGCGCGCAATTGTTCGTCGGCGAAATCGGCAAGGATGGCATCGACGCCGGCAAACTCTCGTGGGTTACGCGCGGCATTGATGGTGACGTGCCGTCCAAGCCGTTCGGTGGCGACGATGAATATTCGTTCTCGCCCGACAGCAAGACCGTGTATTTCGACGCGCGCATCGCCGGTCGCACCGAGCCGTGGTCGACCAACTTCGATGTGTATTCGGTGCCGGCGGATGCCTCGGCTGCACCGAAAAACCTGACCGCGGAAAATCTGGCATGGGATGCCACGCCGGTGGCGTCGCACGACGGCAAGACGCTGTATTACCTGGCGATGAAAAAGCCGACTTTCGAGGCCGATCGTTTCGGCATCATGGAGTTGGATCTGGCGAGTGGAAAATCGCGCGAGATCGATACCGACTGGGATCGCTCTGCCGGTGGTATCAAGCTGTCGAAAGACGGCAAGACGCTGTATACGACCAGCGATGACAACGGCGATCATTCGCTGTTCGCGGTCGATATCGCGAGCGGCAAGGCGCGCAAGATCGTGAGCACCGGTCAGGTCGAAGGATTTGATATCGCTGGCGACAGCATCGTCTACACGCATAGCACGTTGAAAAATCCGGCCGATCTTTTCCGCACCACTGCCGCCGGCGGCAAGCCTACGCAGCTGACGCAGGTGAATGCCGAAGCGCTCGCGAACATCCAGTTCGGCGATTACGAGTTCTTCGATTTCAAAGGCTGGAACAACGAAACCGTGCAGGGTTATGTGGTCAAGCCGGTAGGATACAAAGCGGGCCAGAAATATCCGATCGCATTCATCATTCACGGCGGTCCGCAGGGCGCGATGACCAACGATTTTCACTATCGCTGGAACGCGCAAACCTATGCCGGCCA
>JAYVTP010000296.1:0-3637 GCA_043788685.1 Pseudolysobacter sp.
CGTGCCTCATAATAAAAATCACTGGAGTAGGGCACTAGCAGATTGGCGCAGTCGTAACCGCCGCGCAGGAATACCAGCAGAAAGCGCGGCGATGAAACCGGTGCAGCGAACAGCTTTCCACCGAGCGTCATGGCCGGAATACTCGCGGCGAGGGATTGCAGAAAAAGACGACGTTGCATGGCGATTTCCTCGATGACAAACAGATTTTTCGTTACGCGCGATACCGTGCCGGAGCGGTGATATCTCACGATTAGCGATAATTGAAGCCGGGTGAAGCGAGCAGATAGGTATTCCATTCCTGCTGCGAGGTGGCGTGATCAAGCGTGTCACGCGTGGTCTGCGGCAAGGTCGGTTCGATCGCGTTGTAATACAGACGTGAGGCCAGTTGCGGAAAGCCTGTCGCGGTCGGTGGCGTGCCGTCTTCGGGGTCGAACAAACCGGCATTGCCGTTGCCGATGGTCTTGGCGATTTCAAAACGACGGCTCATTTGGCCGGAGCTGGCCCAGCCGCTTTCGATCAGCGCATAACCGTCTGGAGTCAGGCGTCCGAACAGCGGTTCCCCAAGCGCGTTGAGCCAGTTCATGACCGGGTGAGTATTGGCGATCTGCTTGCCGTCATAGGCCAGACGCAATGACGATACGACGAACTGCATCGGATCCTTGAATTTCTTGCCGCCAGAATCGCCGATGTCACGCGATTCGAACATCGTGCGCAGCACCGCCGCGATATCGCCATCGCTATTCTGGAACGTTTTCGTCATCTGCTCGACCAGTTTTGCCGGCGGATCGTCGCTGACAAAATACATCGCGATTTCGCGCGAGATGAATCGTGCGCACGCCGGCTGTTTGACGATCAGGTCGATCGCTTGCTCCACCTCGGCAAATCCGCGACCTTCGATGGTCTTGCCGAGCAGGGTCTTGTTGCCGAAATCGTGGCGCGCGGGATTAAATTCAAAGCCATCGTTGCGGATCAGCAGCGGCTGCCATTCCGGTTTGAGTTTCGGTGGGCTGTCGCGGCGGGTGATGCCAACGCCAGTGAGTACGCGCGCTAGCTCCTGCACATCCTGCTGACTGTAGCCGGCATCGACGCCGAGCGTATGCAACTCCATCAGTTCGCGCGCGTAGTTTTCGTTGATGTGACCATTGGCATTCTGCGCGTTGTCGAGATATTCGATCATCGCCGGATGGGTCAACGTGGCCATCACCAAGTCGCGGAAATGGCCGAGCGAATTCGGACGAATCGCCTGCTCGGCGTAGTTGCCGACCAGCCAGCGCAGGTTACCTTTCTGCTCGTACACGCTGAAATGATTGAGCCAGAACCAGGTCATCTGCTCCTTGAGTTGCGCTGGCGAATACAACGCGCGCAGCACCTCGGCACGCCGGGCCTGATACGCATATTGATTGCCGAGTTCGCGCTGCGACTTGCGCGCGGCGACTTGATCCGGGCCTTCGGGCATTGCCTTGATGCGTTTGTTCTCGGCGACGACATTCTCAAGAATATCCAGCGGTTTGGTCTGGCTCACCGGCATCTGCGCGATCTCCTGCGCGATCACTGGCGGCAATACGTCATTTTTTCCGCTGAGTTGTTCGTCGAGATAGCGGCGGCGCCCGAGCTGCTGATAATGCTCGACGCTGGCGCTATCGATGCCATAAGTGATGCGCGCCAGCCACAGCGCATCGTCACGAGCGAGTTTCGGCGGGTCGGCCCAGCAGGTCGAAGCTATGATGAGCGTCAGCGCAAAAAATAGTTGGCCAAGGTGCAGCGGAATAGTGGGTCGCATCGGTTGCATGGGAACGCCTGCGGTTGCGGGTAACAGGAATTTGGAACGCACGAAGCGGCGAATGGATGACCATAGCGGATCGCGCCCTCAGTTTGTGTTCAGCGAAATTTCCTCGCAGCGCTTGCAGACAAGTCAATCGCAGGTTCTTTGTCGATGACTTTGCGCTACTCTCGTCGCTGTCGAGTTCAAGCGGAGACGTGCCATGGTTTTGTGTCCAGTAGCTTTGGCGGTGGGTTGCCGCAAGTGCCCGATATTTTCGGCCTGCCCGGTCAAGAGTGTGATCGGCGATTACAAACCACCGCAGCCGGTGGCGCCGCGCGTTGCAGCGAAGCGAACCGCAAAGTCAGCGCCGAGAACCGCCGCGCGCAAGAAAGTTCGCCGCAAACCGGCACAATAAAACGCTGGTAGCTGTATCGATTTTCGGCGTCGAGATTTGCCTTGCGTCAACCCTTCATGGCCGCGCGCTGCTGGCGTAAAATGTCATTTGCATACCGATCGCGTTTGCGCGCATTGATGTTTCCGCGTGTACGCCACAGCCCCTCAGAATTCAGCGAACGCCATCATGCCCAGCATCAAACAAGATGACCTGATCCAGAGCGTTGCCGACGCCCTGCAATACATTTCCTACTACCATCCGGTCGATTACATCAAGAGCCTCGCGCGCGCCTACGAACTGGAAGAATCGGCCGCGGCGAAAGATGCGATGGCGCAGATCCTGATTAACTCACGCATGTGTGCGGAAGGTCATCGGCCGTTGTGCCAGGACACCGGCATCGTTACCGTGTTCCTGAAAATCGGCATGAATGTGCGCTGGGACGATGCGACGATGAGCGTCGAGGATATGGTCAACGAAGGCGTGCGTCGCGCCTACCATTGTCCCGACAACAAGTTGCGCGCCTCGGTGCTGGCCGATCCGGCCGGTAAGCGCAGCAACACCCGCGACAACACGCCGGCGGTGGTGAACGTGTCGGTAGTGCCGGGCGACAAGCTCGACGTGATCGTCGCGGCCAAGGGCGGCGGTTCGGAAGCGAAATCGAAATTCGTCATGCTCAATCCGTCCGACTCGGTGGTCGACTGGGTGCTCAAGACCGTGCCGACGATGGGTGCCGGCTGGTGCCCGCCGGGCATGCTCGGTATCGGGATTGGCGGCACGGCGGAGAAGGCCATGCTGCTCGCGAAAGAAGCCTTGATGGAAACGATCGACATCCAGGAATTGATCGCGCGCGGAGCCAGCAATCGTGCCGAAGAATTGCGTCTGGAAATCTATGAAAAAGTGAATGCGCTTGGCATCGGCGCGCAGGGTCTCGGTGGCCTGACCACAGTGCTCGACGTCAAGGTGCGCGATTACCCGACCCACGCGGCCAATCTGCCGGTAGCGATGATTCCAAATTGCGCCGCGACACGGCATGCGCATTTTGTGCTCGATGGTTCCGGCCCGGTGATACTCGATCCACCATCGTTGGAAGACTGGCCGAAGCTGACTTACGACACGTCGAAAGGTCGCCGCGTAAATCTGGATACGATCACGCGCGAAGAAGTCACGACCTGGAAACCCGGCGAGACTCTGCTGCTCAACGGCAAGCTGTTGACCGGCCGCGATGCCGCGCACAAGCGTTTGATTGACATGCTCAATCGCGGCGAAAAATTACCGGTGGATTTCACCAATCGTTTTATCTATTACGTCGGCCCGGTCGATCCGGTACGCGATGAAGTCGTTGGTCCTGCCGGCCCGACCACGGCCACGCGCATGGACAAATTCACGCGGCAGATGCTTGAGCAAACCGGCTTGCTCGGCATGGTTGGAAAATCCGAGCGTGGACCGACCGCCATCGCCGCGATCAAGGACTACAAGGCGGT
>JAYVTP010000297.1:0-3655 GCA_043788685.1 Pseudolysobacter sp.
AGAAAAAATCCACGCCGCCGGAAAAATCTGCCGTGGTATTCAGCTTTCAGCCGCGGGTTGCGGTGGATTGCCGCGTGCTGATTCTCGGCACCGCGCCGAGCGAGAAATCGCTGGCGTTGCAACAAGCGTATGCGCATGCGCAAAACCTGTTCTGGCCATTCATGTGCGAGCTGTTTTCAGTCGGGCCGGAACTGGAATATCTCGAACGCATCGCGCGCTTGCAATGCGCCGGCATTGGCATCTGGGATGTGCTGAAACACTGCGAGCGACTGGGCAGTCTCGACAGCAGCATCGTGCGTGGCAGCGAGGTGCCGAATGCGATCGCAGAATTGTTGCTGACGCATCCGCAAATCAGTGCGCTGGCGTTCAACGGCGGCAAGGCTTTCGAGCTGTTCAAGCGGCATATCTTGCCGCGCTTCGATGCGCCGCAAATCGCGCGAGTGCAGTTGCTGCCGTTGCCATCGACCAGCCCAGCCAATGCGTCGATTGGCCGGGCCGAAAAGTTGCGCCGCTGGAGCGCGCTGAAAGATTTACTTGGCGGCGCGCGCGCAAATTAGCTGCAACGCCGCCGTCGCAATTGCGGTGGGATCAGCCCAAGCGGATCAGCAAATACAGCGCCAGAATCAGGCAGGTCAAACCGAGGCCGACCTTGTACGGCGCGAGCTTGTCGGCGGTTTCGCTGAGCTTGCTATTGACCGAGCTGTTGTTGACCATCGAGGCCAGCATCGACACGCTGAGCAGCAGCGACAGTGCGGCAATCACCAGTGTAGTGAGCAGGCTGATCAACATCGCGCCAGCCGCATAACGGAAATAGCCGAGCATGGAAATCCACTGCAGCAGCAATACCACTGCCCAGACCAAGCCGGCGATACCAACCCACGCCGAGACGCCTTCCAGCGGCTTGAGATGTTCGGCAAATGCCGGCTGCTGATTTTTGAGCCACGGCAAAATACCGAGAATGCCGAGCACGATCAGCAGAATCAAAGAAAGCAAAGACAACAAGCCCATGACGCACTCCTGAAGGTTGGAACGCCAATCTTAGCCGAACTGCCGTTAGTCCGGGGTATGTCGCTGCACATCGATCGATGCATGACTGATCGCACTCCCGCACCGCCCGCAATCGTGCACAATTACGGTTCTGACATTGCCGTGGGGGCGCGCGTGTCGGCCATATTCAAATCATTGAGGTACACGTATGAAAACGTTGTTCCAGGTAATGCTGCTCGCGCTGGTCGTGTTGCTGAGTTGTAATACGGTGCATGCGGAGGCGCCGATCGCGCGCGATTTTCCGCCGGGCCTGCAGATTCCCGATGCAGCACGGCCGAGTGCGAATTTCGATGTCGATCGCGCCACCGAGGCGTACCTCAATCTGCTCACGCCCGAACAGCGCGTGCTGTCCAACGACTATTTCGAAGGCGGTTATTGGCTGCGGCTTTGGGGCTTGCTGTATGGCCTGGCGGTGAGTGCGCTGTTGCTGTGGGGCGGCATCTCGCAGCGCTTGCGTAATATCGCGCGACGCATCACGCAGCGCACCTGGTTGAACACGATGTTGTACATCGCGCAATGGCTGGTGGTCGGCTTTCTGTTGAGCCTGCCGCTGGATATCTATCAGGGGTTTGTGCGCGAGCATCAGTATGGCCTGGCCACGCAGGGTTTCGGCGGCTGGTTCGGCGACGCGCTGAAAGACCTGATCGTCGACTTGATCGCCGGCCCGCTAGTGCTGGCGCTGCTGTATGCGGCAGTGCGCCGCGCCGGTGCGCGCTGGTGGCTGTGGGCCAGCGGCATCGGTTTTGTATTTGCGTTGCTGATGGCGATGATTGCGCCGGTGCTGATCTCGCCGTTGTTCAACGACTACAAACCGCTACGCGCTGGCGCCGCACGCGAAGCGGTGCTATCGCTCGCACGCGCCAACCAGATTCCGACCGGAAACGTGGTCGAGTTCGATGCCTCGCGCCAGACAACGCGTGTGAGCGCAAACGTCTCGGGTTTCCTCAATACCACCCGTGTATCACTCAACGACAACCTGCTCAACAAGACCTCACTACCCGAAATCAAGGCCGTGCTCGGCCACGAGATGGGGCATTACGTGCTCAATCATTCGTTGCGGCTGGTGATTTATTTTACCCTCGTGCTGACCTTGGGTTTCTGGATTACGCATCGCGTATTCGATTGGTCACTGGCCCGCTGGGGACGTCGACTCGGACTGGAAAATCGTGGCGATCCGGCCGCGCTGCCGCTGGCAACAGCGATCCTGTCGCTGTTCTTTTTCCTCGCCACGCCGCTCATGAATTCGATCACGCGCCAGGCCGAAGCCGAGGCCGATGCCTTCGGTTTAAACGCGGCGCGCGAACCGAACGGATTCGCAATGGCCGCGATGCGTCTCAGCACGTATCGCAAGCTGCGTCCCGGCGCGCTCGAAGAAATCATGTTCTACGATCATCCAAGCGGTTATGCGCGCGTGCACGGCTCGATGCTGTGGCTCAAGGAAAATCAGGATAACGCCACGGCGAACGCGGCATTGCCGGCGGCGGCACCGCTGGCGCAATAAGCGTTCGTATCGAAGCGGTTCATTTTTTGCCCGTCATCCCAGCGCAGGCTGGGATCCATGTGGATCTTGATCTACCGGCATGGCGTATCGCGTTGCACGAAGATCAAAATGGGTCCCAGCCTGCGCTGGGATGACGGCTTGCTCGGAAGTCTTTAGCAGGCTGATGCGAGATGCTTTTTCAGCGGTACGTGCGCCAGAAAAAATACACCGTCATCGTCATCCCGACGAAAGAAACAAATAGTCGTAACTGGTCCGGCGGTACACGTCGTGCGAGAACCGGGCCGGCCCAGCCGCCGAGGATCGCGGCCAGCAACATCAGCCATGCGTGATCCCACCAGACGGCGCCCTTGACGATAAAAATCAGGCCGGCGATCACGTTCATGCAGCCGCTTAGGATGGTCTTCATGCCGTTCATCGCGTGCAGGTTGTCGAGCCCGTACAGGCCGAGCATCGCCAGCATGAGGATGCCGATCCCGCCGCCGAAATATCCGCCGTAAATGCCGATCAGGCTTTGCGTGATGACGAGCGTGACCAGGCCGATCTGCATACGTTGGCGGATGCGCGCCGACAAACTGCGGCCGAACGTGAAAATCAGTGTGGCGAACAATAGCAGCCACGGTACGATCACTTCGAAGGTCGAATCCGGCGTACGCAACAACAGCCACGCACCGAGCGCGCCGCCGAGCACGCTCACGATGATGAACGGTCGCAGCGGCAGTTTGTTCGAAGCACTGGCGAGATCGCGGCGATACGCCCACGCGCTGGTGAACGTCGCCGGCAACAACGCCACGGTGCTGGTGGCATTGGCGATCACCGGCGGCACACCCGCAAACACCAGCGCCGGAAAGGTCAGAAAACTACCGCCGCCGGCTACCGCATTCAGCGCGCCGGCGAGAAATCCCGAAACAAGAATCAGCGCGGTACTCAGCAAATCGGTGGGCATGGCGGCGGCGCTGGCACTTCTGGAGATCGCGATTATCCCACGCCGATATCGCGACAACGATCGCACCGACAAATTACGCTGCTGCCGCTGGCGCGAATCGCCCGCAGTGGTGACAATAGGGAATCGCGCCGCACAGCGACGGCGCCGCAGCAGGAGTCAGCATG